>JAYTAT010000636.1:0-3402 GCA_043737315.1 Archangium sp. | reverse complement strand
ACTTCGGGCCAATCACCGCTCCGTCGGTCACCGAATACGGCTTCACTTCGGCGCCATCGCCGACGGTGGTGTGCACCAGCACCGAGCCCTGGCCGATGGTCGCGTACGCGCCGATCTCACACTCGCCCTGGATGCTGACGTTGGGCCCGATGGTGGTCTCGGGGCCGATCTCCACGCCCGCGTCGATGAAGGTCGAGGCCGGGTGCACCAGGCTCACGCCCGCGCGCATGTGCCGCAGGTTGATGCGGGCGCGAATCACCTCTGCTCGTTCGGCCAGCTCGGCGCGATCGTTCACGCCGGCGGTCTCTTCGGCGGGCGCCTCGATGACGGCGACGGTGCCGACCCTGGCGGCCTGCGAGACGATGTCGGTGAGGTACAGCTCACCTTGCGCGTTCTGGGGGGTGAGCTTCTCGAGCGCGCCCCAGAGGAACTTCGAGTCGACCACGTAGATGCCGGCGTTCACCTCGGCGATCAGCTTCTGCTCGGCGGTGGCGTCTTTGTGCTCGACGATGCCTTCGACCTTGTGGCCGGCCCCGCGCAGCACCCGGCCGTAGCCGGTGGGATCAGCGAGGCGGCAGCTGATCATCGCGAGCGGGCCCTTGCTGGGATCGTACGCGGCGATCAGGCGCTTCAAGGTTTCCACGGTGAGCAGGGGCACATCGCCGTAGAGCACCAGCACCGCGCCGGAAAATCCGGTCAACGCACCCCGCGCGGCGTTCACCGCGTCGCCGGTTCCACGCTGCTGGGCTTGCACGGCGAACTCGAGCGCCTGCCCGGGAAAACCCGAAGCGAGCGCGTTCTTCACTTCGTCAGCCTGATGACCGACGACGGCCACCACCTGCTGCGCACCCAGCTCGTAGGCAGAGCTGATGGGGTACCAGGCGAGTGGACGGCCGAGGATGGGGTGAAGCACCTTCGCGCGGTCGGACTTCATGCGCGAACCCTTCCCAGCGCACAGCACGACGGCAGCGAGCGATTGGGTCATGGAGCGTCCTTTCGCAGACGCCTCCACCCGGGGTCAATGACGCGTACGGGTGTCCGCAGTTCGCAACTCGACCTTGACCTGAAGTTCGCCTGAGCTGGGTGCCACGGCGATGCGGAACTGGGGCTTGAGGAAGGTCGAAACGCTCAGAAAGTCGGCACCGCGAGCGGCCTCTTCGAGGGCGGCCCTGCTGGTCTGGGTGTCGCGGTGGTTCAGCATGACGCAGTGAGTTAGCACGGCGTATGCCACGAGACCGGCTCAATAATTAGGTTGGGTTGCGGAACGTATCGAAACAGGACCGTGTCACGACCGCCATGGTGGTGGTCGCAGGTGTGCGTGGACTGACACAGGGTACAAGGTGGGATGCGCCTGTTCTTCCTGACCTGCCTGTTCTCGCTGAGCGCATTGGCCGCAAGACCTTGGTCTGGGGGTGCGGTGGCGGCGGCTCACCCCACCGGCAGCGCGGCGGGCAAGGAGATGTTGGAGGCCGGCGGCAACGCAATTGATGCGGCGGTCGCCACGGCGTTCACCATGGCGGTCGTCGGCCCGTATCACTCGGGTCTGGGCGGCGGCGGGTTTGCGGTGGTGCACCTGGTGAAAGACGGCAAGGAGTTCGCGTTCGACTTTCGCGAGGTCGCGCCGGGCAAGGCGAGCCGCGACATGTACCTGGTCGATGGGAAGTTCGTGCCCGAGCTGGCGACCGATGGAGCGTTGTCCATCGCGGTGCCGGGCGCGGTGAAGGGCTATCTCGAGCTGCACGCGAAGTACGGGAAGCTGCCGCGCGCGAAGGTGCTCGCCCCGGCGATCCGCGCGGCGACGAAGGGCTTCGTGGTGACTCCGAAGTATCGCGACCTCGCGGCGAGACGAGAGGCGTGCCTCAAACTCGACCCCGAAGCAGCGCGGATCTTTCTGCGGGAAGGAAAAGTACCGGAGCTCGGCATGACGTTGATGCAGCCGGATCTCGCGAAGACGCTCACGGCGCTTTCGAAGTCGGGTGACGCTCCGTTCTATACAGGGTCCATCGGCAAGGCCGTGGTGGCCACGGTGGCGAGCGCAGGCGGGGTGTTGTCACTGGAAGATCTGGCGAGGTACCAGACGAAGTGGCGCGAGCCGCTCGAGGGCAGGTACCGCGGGCACCGGTTGATCACCATGCCTCCGCCGAGTGCGGGTGGCGTGTCGATGCTCGAGACCTTCGGCCTGCTCGAGGCGCGCGGCGTGAAGGGGCCTGCGAGCCGTGAGGTCGAGGCGATGCACACGTTCATCGAGGCGCTGCGGCTGTCGTACGTGGATCGGACGAAGTTCGTGGGTGACCCGGCGTTCGTCGAGGTGCCCGTCTCGCGCCTCATCGGCCCCGCGTACCTGGGCGAGCTGTCCACGCGGATCGATCCGAAGAAGGCGACACGTTCGCTCTCGTTGATGCCCAGGGAGCTGCTGCCGACGGTGAAAGACGAGGGCGCGCCTTTGAAGAAGAACACCACCCACATCTCGGTCATCGATCGTGAGGGCAACGCGATCGCGCTGACGACGACCATCAACTATTACTTCGGCAGCTGCGTGGTCGCGAAGGGCACCGGCATCTTGCTCAACGACGAGATGGATGACTTCACCGGGCAGCCGGGCGTGCCGAACGCGTTCGGGTTGGTGATGGGCGCGGCCAATGAGATCGTGCCTGGGAAGATTCCGGTCTCGTCGATGACGCCGACGATCGTGTTTCAGAAAGATCGCGAGAAAGACGTGATGCTCGCGGTCGGTTCACCCGGCGGCTCGACGATACCGACCACGGTGATGCAGGTGATCAGCAACGTGGTCGATCTGGGTCTCGACGTGAGCCGCGCGGTCAATCGAGGGCGCATTCATCATCAGTGGCTGCCCGATGAGGTGTGGGTCGATCAAGACGGCCTCGAGCCGGCCACGCAGCGTGCGCTCGAGGCGATGGGGCATACGTTCAAGTTCGTGCCGGGCTGGGGCGATGCCGAGGCGGTCATGGTCGATCCGGTTTCGGGGCTGCGTTCCGCCGCGTCAGACCCACGCAACGAAGGTGCCCCCGCAGGTCAAGATTGAGCGTGATGTGTTGATCGATGCCAACGGGCACGCTCGCGAAAGAGGCGCTCAGGCTGCGCGGGCGTCGACGTCGGGGCGTCGCTCGCAGACAGAGGCCCTGATCCACGCACGGTCTTCGCGCAACGGAAGCTGATGCGGCGAACTGTGCGCACCTGCTGTCCTATCGGTTCGCATCCTGATTTCTGGTTGTGCGGTCGGCGAGATTGGCCCTTACCCGTTCGTCCATGGACGAGATCCGATGGGTGAGGTGGTCGAGGCTGGTGGTTGTGGCGGGGCTGATTGGGGGTTGCCGCGATCTGCAGGTCACCCCGCTTCCAAACAACACCGACCCGGGGACCGATGCTGGCGAGGCACGAGAT
>JAYTAT010000635.1:0-3402 GCA_043737315.1 Archangium sp. | reverse complement strand
TCCCGCTGGGGCAAGACCAGGACGTCTTGGTCGACGCCGGTCCGTACCGGTGCTCCCCGATGACGTGCGCTGGTTGCTGCAGTCAGAACGTGTGCCTGGGTGGCGATGAGCTGCTCGCGTGCGGTTACGACGGTCGCGCGTGCAGGCAATGCGGCAGCGGCACGGCCTGCGTGTCCCCCGGAACCTGCGCATCGGTTGCGACCGACGGGGGCACCTCACGCCCCTACAACCCCGATGCAGGGGTTCCTACCAACCCGTTCACGGGGGGCCCGCTCGAACATCCGATGCAGAACTGCATCCCGATCAGGGGTGGCTTCTACTGCAGCTGATGCACCGGGTGAGGGGACGGCTCAGGCCTCCGCGCCCTTGTTCTTGCGCGACTTCCGGGGCTTCTCTTCGACGATCGCCTCAGGCTCTTCAGGAGCCGCCTCGACAGGCTCGGGCGCGGCGGGTGCTGCCTCGACTTCGACCACGGGCTCAGGTGCAGGCTCGACTGGCGCGGCCTTCCGAGGCGCCATCTCCGGGGCCGCACCCAGCTCTGCCAGCTCGGCTTCATTGGGCGCGTTGGGGTCGACCGGCTCTTCGTCGAGCATCGAGCTGTCGTCGTCGAGTTCGGACTTCACACGCTTCCTGGGCTTGTGGTCGAGGCCGGAGTTCTCGAACAACTCCTTGAGCGGCGTGAGCGCCGCTTCAGCCAAGAGCCTTGCCTGGCGGCACGGCAGCTCGAGCCTTCGCGCGACCGCATCGAGCTCATCGCGCAGCGCCTGGGCATCGGTGAGCGGCTCGGTCGAGAAGATGCTGCGCCAGGTGCTGAAGGCGTTTTGAAGCTGCGCGAGCGCGGGCACCACGAGCTGGAACGACTCGTCGGCGAACATGCGCCTGGCGTAGGTGGTGCTGAGGCGCTTCTCGAAATCGAAGGTGAACTTCTCGAAGTCTTCCCGATCGCAGCGGCGCAGCACGGGCAGCTTCAGCTTGCCGTAGAGCGCTTCGATCAACGGCGCGCGTGCACCCGCGGCGAAGGTGATGCCGGCCTGCAGGCGCTCGACCGCGTCGACGGCCGCCCACTGCAGCGTGCGCGCGTGGCCTTCACGAACGGGCTCGAGCTCAGGCAGCCGCAATACGCGGTTGAGCAGATCGCCGACACCGGTACGGGCGATCGCGACGCGCTGGGTGGCCTGCTCGAGCCACGCCTTTTCGTCCTTGAGGCCCTGCTTCTTCGAGAGCTCCGCGGTGGCCGACTCGAGGCGCTTCAGGAGCTGCTCCGAGAAGGAGACCGTGTCGAACGCGTCGAGCAGGGAAGGCATCGTCATGATCGGCCGGCCTTAGCACGCAGGCCCTCGAGGGCGCTCTTGAAGTCATCCGGGAGCGGGGACTCGAGCGAGAGCGGGCGTTTGGTCAGACCTTCCAGCGTGAGTCGGGCGGCGTGCAGGGCGAAGCGGCCGAAACCCGCGGCCTTCGCAGCGGCCGTGCCGTAGAGCCAATCGCCGAGCACGGGGTGACCCAGGTCTGCGAACTGCGCGCGGATCTGATGGGTGCGGCCGGTGTCGAGGTTGATCTCGATGAGCGCGGCTTCTTCGCCCAGCTGCTCGAGCCGTTTCCACGAGAGGCGCGCGCGCCGGGCCGAAGGAAAGCGCGTGGTGTAGCGGCGGGGATCTTCGGGGTGGCGGCCGTAGGGTTGGTCGAGTGAGCCTGATTCGGGCGGCACGCCCCAGACCAGCGCCCAATACGTCTTGCCGATGCGTTTCTCTTCGAAGGCCAATTTCAGCGCGGCCAACGCGTCGTCGGTCTTGGAGAGGATGAGGCAGCCGGTGGTGTCTTTGTCGAGGCGGTGCGCGATGCCGGGCTGCGCCACGCCGCCCACGTTGAAGCCGCCGTATTGTGAAGCGGCCAGACCCACCACGGAAGCCTGGTTGGCTTCGGGCTCGACCACCAGGCCCGAGGGCTTGTCGATCACCAGCCACTTCTCGTCTTCGTAGAGCGCGGGCAGCTTCGGGCCGTCGGGCGCCTTGGGTGCTTTCTGCACTTCGGGGAGCTCGAGCTCGATCTCTTCGCCGCCCACGATGCGGCGCATGGGTTTGGCCTTCTTACCGTTGACCTTCACCTTGCCGTCAGCGAGCAGCCGCTGCACCTGCACCCTGGAAAAGCCGGGCACGGCCTTCGTGAGAAACGCATCGAGGCGGGGCCCGGCACCTGCGGGGACGGTGAGGCGGCGGACAGCCATGGGATCCATTTACCCAAGCGGGGCTCTGTGCCGGTGCTATTTCGCGTCGGCATGTCAGGCGTGGTGTTTCGAGAGGCGGTTCTGCAAGACGACGTGGCGATCGGCGAGCTGCTCGTCGAGTCGTTCGTCACCAGCTACGCGCGCAAGCTGCCCGAAGTGACGGTGACCGAACCCCGCAAGGCCGAGCTGCGTGACGTGGCGGGCAAGCGGGGCCTTGCAAAAATCTGGGTCGCCGAGCGGGAGGGCGTGGTGGTGGGCACGGTGACCGTCTGGCCGCCCGGTGCACCGAAGTCGGAGGCGTGGATCAAGAACGCTGCCGATCTGAGGCAGCTGGCGGTGGCGAGTTCGCTGCGGGGTGGTGGGGTGTCGGCGCAGCTGATGGAGTTGGCTGAGAGCTGGGCGCGCGAGCAGAAGTGCGCCGGCGTGTGCCTGCACGTGCGGCGCAGTGCGGTGGGGGTGCGGCGCGTTTACGAAATGCGCGGGTACCTGCGAAAACCTGAAGGCGACCTCGATTTCCTGCCCGAGGTATTCCTCGAAGCGTTCTTCCTGCCCTTCACCGCCCCGGTTCCGTAGCTCCGTCATCCCCGTGGGAAAAAGGGCTCTTCACCCGCGCTCGCCGGAAAGAAGCAGGGCCTCGAGAGCGCCTGCTGCTGCCAGGGTCTCGAACACCGCAGTGGCTCCGCTCGCGCGCAGTTGCTCTGCCGTGAACCCACCCGTCGCCACCCCGATGCTCTCGGCGCCGATCGCCTGAGCAGCCGAGACGTCTTTGGGCGTGTCTCCGATCACCACCACGCGGGCAGCACCCAGCGACACGCCGAGCAGCGCTGCACCACGCTCTGCGCCACGACGAATGAGCTCGGGACGCAGCTCGTGATCGTCACCAAAACCGCCGAAGGCGAACTTCTCGAAGAGCCCCACGCGGGCCAGCTTCACCCTCGCGCCTTCTCGCACGTTGCCGGTGCCGAGCCCGACGGCCATGCCCGCCGCGATTCCCGCGTCGACCGCTTCACGCATTCCCTCGTGCACGATGTACCGATCGTCGGGCACCGAGCGCACCGCGTCAGCCAGGCACGTCACGTAGTGCACGAGCAACGCATCGATCGACGCTTCATCGGGTTGCACGCCGATGGCCTGCAAGCCCAGCCGCACGATGCTCCGGTCGGTCATGCCGTCGAAGGCGA
>JAYTAT010000634.1:0-3405 GCA_043737315.1 Archangium sp. | reverse complement strand
CTCAAAGATGAAGCGGGCGAAAGCCACCCTGGCCTCCGCCCGCTTCGGTTCGATCACTCACTTCAGACGACCGGCTTCTCCACGCCGTTGCTGATCTTCAGGGGCAGCTCTCTTTGCAGCAGCTTCGCCACCATCACCGCTGCCAACCCGCCACCGCCTTCACCACCACCGACCGCGATGTCAGGCACCAGCTTCACGCCGTGCTGACCCAGAATCGTGGCCAACTGCACCGAGGTGTACGCCGCGTTGCCCATCGCCTCGACGCCTTCCTGGTACGCCGCCGCCCGCGCACTGCCGATGGCCCGGGTGGCCTGGGCCTCTGCGTCGCCGTTCAACCGCGTCGCCTGGGCCTGCGCTTCAGCGCGCTGCTTCATCGCGTGCGCCTCTGCATCGGCCGCGAAGCACACCCGCGCCGCTTCACCCCGCGCCGTCTCGCCCACCGCCAGCGCGTTCTTCTGGCTGATGGCCACCATCTGCTCTGAGCGCACCACCTCGCCCTGCATGTTGGCCACCGACGTTTCACGCTCGAGCTGCTGGCGCTTGACCTGCGCCGCTCGCTGTACGTCGTAGGTGCGCTGCAGCTCTTCGGCGATCTTCCGGTCGGTCTGGGTCTTCATCAGCTCAGCGGGGGGCTGGATGTCGCCAATCAACGTGTCGATGCACTCCACGTCGTAGGCCGAGAGGGCGGCCTTGATGGCGTCGTATGCCTCCCGCTGCCGGTCGCTGCGCGCCGAGAGGAACTCGAGCACGCCCACCTGCTGGGCCGAGTTGCGGAAGTAGTTCGCGACGGTGGGCTGCAGCACGTGGTCGACCAGGTTCTGCATGCTGCCGACCCGCGAGATGACCCGCGGCGCCTGCTTCATGCCGATGTGAATGATCTGCGACACGTCGAGGGTGAAGCTGAAGCCGTCGTGCGAGCGCACCGTGATGGGGGCGAGCTTCTGGTCGTAACCGTGCTGCTCTACCCGGCCCGCCCAGTTGAGCACGATGTTCGTGGTGGGCACCGACTCGACCTTCATCACCTTCGTGTTGATGGGGTGTTTGCCCGGCAACAGCGCCTCGACCCACACGCCCTTGCGGCCACGCTCCACCAGGTCGCCGTGCGTGAAGTCGGCGCCCGACACGTCGAGGTGCTCCTTGCCCACGTAGCTGACCACCACGCCGACCGAGCCGATCGGCACCTCGGTCATGGGAATCTGTTCCACCTTCACGAACCACGGGTTGAGGTTCCACGAGCCTGACAGCAGCACCTGCTCCTGCAGACCGCGGCAACCGCCCGCGCTGATGAATGCCTGGCCCGACTGAAACGAGTCGTGACCGATGACCGGGTGACCGGCCACGTCACCCGAGGGAATGGGCTTGCCGTCGAGCACCACCACGATGCCCACGCGATCGGGCGCCACCGAATAGACCTGAAGCTCGCGATCGAGCACGCCGAACTGATCGGCACTGTCGGTGGTCACCACCTGAAAGAGCGCCGGGTTGATCCGGTACGTGCCCGCTCTGAGAAAGGCGACCTGCCGGCCCTTCTCGCCACCATTTTCGAGAAACGAGCGCGCGTTCTGAAAGTCGTCGCTGTCGACCTCGTGCCCGAGGATGCGCTCCCCGGGGATCGCCGCGCCATCAGCGGCCACCACCAGGGCGAGCTCGCCCGAACGCACCGAGAGCATCGGCACGCGCTCCACGCGGTACTTCCAGCGCCACAGACCGAAGTGCCAGCCCGGGGGCAACAGGTCAGCCTGGTACCCGGCTTCCCCTTCGAGCGCGATCAGCCGGCCCGCAGCCAGCGCGGTGCCAAACTTCTTGATGACCAGGCCTGATTCGTCTTCCGAGATGATCCAGGTGCCGGCGAACAACACCAGTCCAGCAGCTCCCAGGGTGATCATCAGCGCAGCGATGATCCAGTGCTCTGCAACGAGGGCGAACATGATCGTGAATCCTTTCGTGGGTGAACGACGACAGCCCTCAATGCAGGCAGGGGACCAGCTCTCAAGTGGTTCAAGTCAGGGCCCACCGGCATCGGTGAAAACGATTCAGTTCACGGCAAACAGTTTTTGAATCATGTTCGCTCTCCAACCGCCCGGCGTACCCCAAGGAGCTCCACTCCATCGAACACGAGGGTCTCACGCCGTTGTCCGGTCGCAGCGTGGCCCCGGGTGGGGTACGCGGCGCGGCGCCTCGTAAGCTCAGCGAGAACGACCTGCGGCACTGGTGGAACATGTCCTCAAATCGAAACAGGCTCCGGCCATCGCCGGGGTGGTCGCCGGCGCGCTCGCTTGCTGGTTGCGCAACAAGCGGTCAAGAGCCGCGCAACGACTGCATTCCCCGGGTGCGCGGTCGCCTGATTCTGGGGCCTGCCTGAGCTGGCAGCGAGTCTTGCAAGAGCTGGGAGCATGCGCAGACCACTGCTGGTCCTCTCTCTTGCCGTGATGTTCGGCTGCGGCAACCCGCTTTCTTCAGGTTCGCTGCGGGTGCTGGTGATCATGGAGCCCGGGCTGGGCAGCCGCTGCGCCCGGGTGACCGCACGAGGCAGTTCGCAACGTCACTCGTCACCCGTGGTGCTCGCGGGCCGCAGCAGCTTCGTCATCGGCATCGCGCAGGAGCGTGAGCCCGAAGAGGTGACCTTGCAGGCAGAGGGGTTCGCCGACGACGAGTGCACGAGGCCCAGCGCCCCGGCCGAAAACTCCGAAGTGCTGGCGACACGTTTCGGTACGCCCACCACCGCGGTGATGCTCACGCTGCGTCTGAGCCCCTTCAGAGACGGAGGCGTCGATGCCGATGGTGATGGTTTTGCCGCGGGGCTCGATTGCGATGACAGCAACGCCACCGTCAACCCTGACGCGCCAGAGGACTGCCGCAACGGCGTCGACGACGACTGCAACCGCGCGGTCGACTGCGCCGACGCCTCGTGTCTGTGTGTGGAGACGAGCTGCAGTGACGGCCGCGATGACGACGCTGACGGGCGCATCGATTGTGCAGACCCCGATTGCGCAGCGCAGGCCTGCGGCGTGAACGGTCAATGCAATGGCCCCGCCTGCGTGGCGCCCACCGAGGCGGGCCTGTGCGCCGATGGCCTCGACAACGATGGCGATGGAGAAGTGGATTGTGACGACACCGACTGCCCAATGGGCAGGGCCTGCAATGACTCGAACGCGTGCACCGAAGGTGACGTGTGTGGTGCGAAGGGCCAGGGGTGCCGCGGCACGGCCCGGGCCTGCAACCAGCCGCCGGCCGCACAGTGTTTCGCGGCTGCAGGGCAGTGCGTCGCGGGCACCTGCAACTACGCCGTGACGCCGGGCCCGTGCAATGACGGGCTGGCCTGCACCCAGGACGACACCTGTGCGGCCGATGGAGCGTGCCGGGGTACGCAGCGCCGCTGTGACACGCCTGCGGGGGCGTGTTTCG
>JAYTAT010000633.1:0-3405 GCA_043737315.1 Archangium sp. | reverse complement strand
ATGAGCCGCGTGCCGGTGCGTTGGGCCCAGTCGAGCAGCGAGCGCACGTCGTCGGTGCTTTCCGGGTAGGCGACCGCGTCGGGGAAGGTGCCCAGCTTTCCGGAACGCAGCGCGACCCAGTCACCGAAGCTCTGCCCGCGCGCGTGGCGAAGGCGATCGTCGGGGTCAAAAGAAAGAAACGACGCCGAGTCGACCCGGCTCTTCGGCACCGTCGAGAGTACGTCGCTCAGGCTCGCGCTCTTCGTGGCGACCGAGGGGCCGACCCACTCACTCAACGCGGCGCGGCTCTTCGCGGGCACTTCGTACGTTTGGCTCTCATCACCCCAGCCATTCCATCGCTTCATCGGGCTGCCTCCTGACGGGTCTTGCGCTCCACCTTGATCCACTGATCCAGGCTGTAGTGCATGGCCTCGCGAGTGACCTTCTCGGCCTTGTCTGCCTGGCCCTTGCGCGCCGCGAGCCGGAGCACGTCGTAGAAAGCGCTCGAAGCGCGCCGGGCAGAGGCCTCTTCGAAATAGAGCACCGCCATCACGCGGTAGAGATCGCCAAACCCATTCAAGACGAGCGTGAACACCGGGTTTTGCGAGGCGGTGGTGAGCGCGAGGTGCAGCCGCCAGTCGAAGTCACTGAAGGCCTCTGCGTTCTGCTCGGGCCGGTTCTCTGGCGCGAGGAACCCGGCGATGACGGCCGCGTTTGCGTCGACCGCAGCGCGCGCATAGGCAGGCGCCATCGCCAGCCGCACCTCGAGCAGGTTGGTCACGAACCGTTCCGGCAACGGCCCGCCGTTGCGCACCACCGCAGCCAGCACGTTGAGCCCACCTTCTTGCCAGATGTCGCGCACCCGGGTCGACTTGCCGTGCTGCACGTCGATCCACCCGTCGCGCTCGAGCCGCTGCAACGCTTCACGCAAGGTCGGCCGGGTCACCCCGAGCTGCAAAGCGAGCTCACGCTCTGAAGGCAGCGTGGTGTTCGGCGGAAAGTGGCGTGAAAGAATTCGGCTGACCAGCTCGCCCTCAGCATGGGCCGCGGGCCGGCGTTGGGGGGGCAACGAAGTGAGCATGACCCGTCTCTAACAGGTAAGAGGTCTGACCAGTAGTCCCGCTCTTTTTGCGAACCGGAGCCAAGGGGCGTTCAGCCGTAGATCGACCGCCACGCCCGCCAGAAGTACTGCAGCCCCGCCCCCACACCCAACACGCAGCAAGCCACCGTCAGCGGCACCCACGCTGAGCGCCACCCCGTCAACACCGCCGCGAACAACGCGAACTGCATCACCGTGGTCGCCTTGCCCAGCATCATGGCCCGCCAGGGGATCCCGCCGTTGCGCAGCCTCGCGACCGAGAACCGGGCGATGAGCAGCGGCAACAACACCACCTCACGGGTGGAAGCGACCACCGCCATCCACACCGGAGGCTGCCGCGTCACCCACACCGCGATCAGCACCGACAAGATGAACAACTTGTCGCAGATGGGGTCGAGCCACGCGCCGATGCTTTCACCTGCGATGCCCGCGCGCCTTGCAAACCACCCATCGAGAAAGTCAGAGACCGCAGCCCCGACCATCAGGCCCAACAGCCACGCGGGATTCGTCGGCGCGAGCCAGATGAGCGCCGCCAACGGAATGCGCACGAGCGTGAGCAAATTGGGGAGCGTCCCCAGCTCGCGCAGCAGCGGTCTCGTGGTGGTCAGGGCCATCTGACTCAAGTGTGCTCTCGAGCCTTTCTGCTCGCCATCACTCGGCCACGCAAAACACCGATGCACCCGCGCAGCTTTCGCGCCCATGCAGGGCTTGCAGTCTCGGTTAGGCTGCGAGCATGGCTACCTTTCTCGAGCAACTCAAAGCGGTCACCGTGGTCGTCGCCGATACGGGCGACTTCGAGTCGATTCAGAAGTTCCGGCCCCGTGACGCGACCACCAACCCCTCTCTCATCGCGTCGGCGGCGGCGATGCCGCAGTACCAGACGCTGGTGGCCCAGGCGCTCGATTGGGCGAAGAAGGACTCTGCGGATGCTTCGAAGGCGGCGGTCGCCAAACGTGCGGTCGACCGGCTCGCGGTGGAGTTCGGCATCGAGATCCTGAAGGTCGTGCCGGGGCGCGTCTCGACCGAGGTCGATGCGCGGCTCTCGTACGACACCGACAAGAGCATCGCCAAGGCGCACGACCTCATCGCGATGTACACGAAGGCGGGCATCGCCAAAGAGCGCATCTTGATCAAGCTCGCGTCGACCTGGGAAGGCATCAAGGCCGCCGAGGTGCTCGAGCGCGAAGGCATTCACTGCAACCTGACGCTGCTCTTCGGCTTCCACCAGGCGGTCGCGTGCGCCGAGGCGAAGGTGACGTTGATCTCACCGTTCGTCGGGCGGATCCTCGATTGGTACCTCAAGAGCACGGGCAAGGCGTCGTACACGCCGGCCGAAGACCCGGGCGTGATGTCGGTGACGCGCATCTACAACCACTACAAGGCGCACGGGTACAAGACCGAGGTGATGGGCGCGAGCTTCCGCAACGTGGGTGAAATCACCGAGCTTGCGGGCTGCGATCTGCTCACCATCGCGCCCAAGCTGCTCGCAGAGCTCGAGGGCCTGCAGGGCGAGTTGCCGCGCAAGCTCAACCCCGGCGCAAAGTCTGAGGCGAAGTTCAGCCTCGATAAGGCGGGATTCGAGCGCATGCACGCGGAAGACAAGATGGCGACCGACAAGCTGAAAGAGGGCATCGACGGTTTCTCGAAGGCGATCACCGACCTCGAGAAGCAGTTGGAAACGAAGCTCAACTGAACCGTTCCTCCCTGTCCTCGGGGAGAGCCAGCACTATTCGTCGGCGGGAGCCCGCAGGGTGACCTTGGTTGGTTTGCCCGGCCGCTCAGTCAGCATGAGCCACTGCCTCAGTGGCTTCCTGCCCTTCGCCTCGAACCACACATCGAACGTCAGCCCACTCTTGAAGTACAAAGTCGCTGGAGTCTTCCCCAGCGCGCGCTTGTCGACCTTGACCACCACGCCCGAAGGTTCGCTCTCGACGAGCACGGCCACCATCGCCGACCCGGGCTTTTGATTTGGAGCCAGGCGCGCGCTCAACCGAAGCCCCGCGACGCCACTGCGAGAGACCACCGGCTTCGGCTCGGCGGCCTGAACTTGCCCCGCATCGATGGAAGGCATCTCGACGAACTCGTCAAGACCCGACTCGCCCGCATCCTCGACCACGGGGTCCATCACCGCGACGACCGGAGCCCCCGCATCGACCTCGATTTTCACGACCGGTTCAGCAACCGCAACGAGGGGCATCGGCTCAGGCGTGCGCCTAAGTGACCACCACGCCGCGACACCCAGCAGCGCCAACACCGCCACCGCCACCGGCCACCGGGAAGGCTTGCGAGGGCGCCGCGTGAGGGAAGGCGCAGGGGGCGGAACGGAC
>JAYTAT010000632.1:0-3408 GCA_043737315.1 Archangium sp. | reverse complement strand
AGTACGGCAACACCGTGGTGCTCTTCAGCTCGGGCTCGAAGCTGTACAGCATCGAGAAGGCCGGCTCGTTGTTCGAGATCGATCCCGCGACGGGCTCGTGGAAGGGCATCGGCAAGCCCGGCGACTGGCGCGGCACCACGGCGGCCGCGGTGCTCGATGGCAAGCTCTACACGACCGAGACCACTGGGAAGCTGTACGAGACTGAACTTGCGACTGGGTCGTGGAAGGTGCTCGCGAAAGATTTTGCCGACACGGTGGTGATCTTCGCGGCGAAGAGCTCGCTGCTGACCATCGGGCGTAGCGGGTCTTTGTATTCGGTTTCGGTGAAGTGAACGGCCCCTCACCCTGACCCTCTCTCACAGGGCCCCGTGGGGAAGAGGGGACTAACTTTCGATCGTGACCGCGCCCAAGAACTTCTGGGCGCCGACCAGATCGACGGTTCGTTTGGCGTCATCGGTGTCGGTGACTCCGAGCGCGACCACCAGCAGCGCCACGTCGACCGCCAGCGTCACGGGAATGCCTGACTGGGCCCCGATGACCGAATCGATCGAGACGATCGCCAGCCCGCCACTGGCGATGTGCTGCATCATGTCGACGATGATGCGCGAGACGTCGTTGACCTCGAGCCCCTCGGTGCTGAAGAGCTTGGCCTTCTTCCCCCGCACCAATGTGCTCACCTCAGCCAGCGCGTGCGCGATGGTCGAAGCCGAGGCGCCCGGTGACGCGGGAATGACCACCATCGAGTGCCATTCCCCGCGCATGCACGTGAGGAGCTGCTGGTAGAGCTGCTGCTGCGTCGCCGCTGGCTTCGTCATGGCCGCGTCTCCCCCTCGCGCGTGGTGCGCACCCACTCGGTCTGCTTCTGGCCCCGGGGCACTCGAAACGCGAGCACCACTTTCCAGGCCACGTAAGCAGGGGCAAGCCCCAGGTCCATGAGCCCGCGCAGGCCCGTTCCTGAATGCAGCCAACCGGCAAACACGTAGAGCGCGACGCAGGCCAGCGCGACTCCGAAGGCGGCCGAGGCGATCGCCCCGTGACCGACCATCGCGAGCAGCAGCCCCGAAGCGAAGGCACCGAGCAACGAGAACCCCACCACCCGGCTCAGCGGCGGCACCAACACGTCCATCGCCAGATCCATCAACAGCGCGCTGCGTTGCCGAAGCCCGTCACGAAGGAGCGGCCAGCCGTGCTGCGCGAGCATCTGCGCCCTGCCCTGCTCCCAGCGGTTGCGCTGCGAACGAGAGGCAGACTCGCCCGACACCATCTCACCCAGCACGTCGGCTTCCCACGCGTAGGCCACGCGAAAACCGCGCCGGCCCAGACGAATGCCGTACTCGAGATCCTCCACCAGTGAGTAAGCGTCGTGCGGCACTTCCCGCAGCAGCGAGGTGCGGAAACACATGCCGTTGCCGCGCAGCCCCGCCGAGACCTTGAGCCGCTCGCGCCCGATGCTGCGCACCTGGTGGAACATCGACAGCGCAATGCGCATCAGCCGCGTGCGCCACGAGGCGTTCGGGTTCTGCACGCCGTAGTGCGCTTGCACCGCCACGTTGCCCGCAGCCAGACGCGCCGCGAAGGCAGACAACAGGTTCTTCGAGACGAGCGTATCGGCGTCGACCACCACCACCGCGTCGGCGCCTTCTTTCAGGCACCACTGGAAGGCGTGCGCGAGCGCGTAGCCCTTGCCGCGCAGCTTTGCGTCGAAGCGCTCCAGCACGACGGCTCCCGCTTCCCGGGCTTTGAGCGCCGTGTCGTCGGTGCAGTTGTCGGCCACCACCAGCACGCGGAACAGCTCTGCTGGGTAGTCGACCGACTGCAGGCTCTTCACCGTCGCAGCGATACCCAGTGATTCGTCGTGTGCAGGCACCACGAAATCGAAGCGCAACGAAGGCGGCCTGGGCGAGAGCGGAGGCCTGGGTGGAAACGAGAGCAACGAGAGCGCCGCCAGATACAGCGCCCACGTCAGCACTGGCACGCAGAGCACCAGCAGGGCCAGCTCACCTGCAAACCCGAGCACGTCGTTCACGGAAGTTTCACCTGGCTGAGCACGGGCAGACCCAGCGCGCGCTCGACCTGCCACGCCTCGACCAACCGGCCGCTCACCCAATCGCGCAGCGCGCCGGCCATCAACGCGGTGAAGAACGCCAGCACCGCGGTGACACCCAGAATGATGGCCACGTCGGGCTTGACCGGCTTCTTGGGCACCGACGCGGGGCGCACCACGCTGTAGCGGTACTTGAACGCAGCGCGGGTGGTGTCTTGCTCGATGCGCGCAGAGTCGATGCGCATCAGCAACTCTTCGTACTTGGCCGCGGCGACGCGCAGGTTGTTGCGCGAAAACTCGACCAGCGGGTCGTCAGCCAGCTCTGAGTTGGTGAGCGCGGACTGCGCCAGTTGTGGGGCCGCCACCCGGCGCATCGACGCGTTGCGCGGCCTCGACGGCTCGATGAGCGCCTCGGGATCACGCCCACCCTTGCGGCGGTACTCGTGCTCGAGCGCGTCGATGTCACCCTTCACCTGCGACATTTGCGGCGAGTCGGCCTTGAGCGCCTGAATGCGCTGCCGCATGTCCATCACGATGGGGTGCTGATCGGCGTACTGCACCTTCTGCTCCTGCAGCTGAGCTGTGAGCTCGGTCACCCGGCGGCTGCGGAAGTCTTCCAGATCGCCCAGCGCGCGCTTCTTCGAGTTCAGGAGGAACTTGAGCTGCGCGAGCTCCTGCTCTGTGGCCGAGTTGGGCGCATCGCTGCGATCCTGCACGGGCTTGGGCTCGGGCGCGAAGGCGACGGCGCCGCTCTCGGGGCCGGGCATCGCACCGGGAGCACCCAGCGAGCCCTTGCGGCGGGTGTCGCGCACGCGCTCCAGCTCGTGCAGCGCGTCGTCGACCATCTTCTGCATCTGACTGCCGTGCATCTCGAGAATGGAGAGCGCCTCGCTGATGGCGGTCATCTCGGTCACGTGGCGGGTCTCGAGGAAGTTCTGCTGCGCGGTCTCCACCAGCAGGTAGGCCATCTGCGCGTCGTGCCAGTCGATTGAGATGGTGACCGTCTGTTGATCGGTGCCCACCTGCAGCTTCTTCTCGAGCAGCCCGACCATCGCGTCGATGCGATCCTCTTCGGTGGGCTCGCCGGCCACGAAGTTCACCACTTTGTCCTTGAGCTTCACCACCCCCGGGCGCGTCTGCTCCCAGTTCTTCATCAGGTTGGTCTGCTTGATGAGCGAGACCAGGTTGTCGTGGGCGAACACCAGCTCACGCGCGGCGCGGGTGGGGTCATCTGAAGGCAGGCTCGAGCGGGGGTTACCCAGCGCGCGAATGAGATCGTTGTTGTTCGCCAGCAGGCGCGACTCGACGTGAAAGGTGCGGGGCAACACCACCGCCGCGACGGCGCCGACCAGCACCATGATCAA
>JAYTAT010000631.1:0-8406 GCA_043737315.1 Archangium sp. | reverse complement strand
GGACCACGGATCTCGGGTGCGGGTGTGGTGCTTCGGGCGGCCCGCTGGGGGCGCTGGTGTTGGGGATCGCCTTGGTGCTTCGGCGGCGGCGGCGTGGCGTGCACTGAGGAGGCGCGGCCCCTCACCCCGAACCCTCTCCCCCTCGGGGCCAGTGAGCTTCGGTTCAGAGCGGGTCGTCGGCGGCGGGCACCGCACCTGGCGTCGTTTTTCGCGGCCTGGATTTTGCGGGGGCCACTTCGCGACGTTCTTCCGGCGTCAGATCTTTTGCGACCTGGGTGGAGATCGCCGTGACCATCTGCTTGATGCGATCGCTGAACAGCTCGGTGTTTTTGCGCACCGCGAAAGGGTCGAGCGGCTCGAGCCCCGCGCTCAGGTCATCTGAATAGAAGCGCCGGTGGTAGAGCTCGGGCCCGTTGATCCGGAACATGCGCGCAAAGCCGACCAGGTACGCGCCCGCCTTGCCCTTCTCGCTGCGCATTCCGTACTCCTCGACCACGATCTCCACGATGGTGTCCGCACCCAGCGCAGCCAGCCGGTCGTAGTCAGGCGCGTTCGCCGGCACCTCGTGCACCAGGAAGCTCTCGAGCACGCGGGCGACCTCGACCGGGTGCACCACTTCACTCCAGGGGGAATGGCGGGGCAGCTGTGCCAGCGTGTTGGCGCGCAAGGAATCAGCCACCTCGAAACGCGAGATGGTGTGATGCGTCACCTCGAACTCGCCGGCCTTGTTCTTCTCGAGGCTGCCGACGGTCAGCGCGTTCCCCAGGCGGCGGTCGCCCTCTTTGTCGTCGAGCCGCTTGAGCCGAACCTTGTACGAGCCGTCGTTGCGAAAGACGTTCGACCTGGGCCCGGCCTCGTCTTCGATGCGCGCGATGAAGGCGATCAGCTTCGACTCATCGAGGGAAGAGGCGGACAGCGGCTTGTGGGCACAACCGGCCCCGAGAAGCAGCACCACGGGCAGCAACGTGCGCATGCCCTCGGGTCTACCCCGAACTCTCTGGACCGGCGAGTCTGATTCCGCTACGAGGCGTCGACCTTTCAACGACTTGCGAGGGGGAATTTCGCGATGAAGAGCCTTCGATGTGCCGCTGCTGTGCTGGGATTGTCACTGGGACTGATGGGTTGCCCTGAGAAAAAGGGGGACCCGACCCCTCCCAAGCCTGCGGAAGTGAAGCCCGCCGTGGTCGTCGCTCCGCCGCCTGAGGCCGAGCCTCGTGCCGACAAGGAGTGTGCGGCGCCCATCGATCCGGGGCCCGTCACGGAGCTCAAGTTCGGCGAGCGTGCCGCCCGTCAGATGGGCGCCACCCTGAGCTTCGCCGACAAAGACGCAGACGGCGCCCTCACGTTCGGCGTGCTGGGCCCGGTCAATGAAGACTCTGGCCTCAACATGCTGGCCATCAAGAAATACGTGAAGTTCTTCCTCGACGAGAAGGCCGACGCGATCATCGTCACCGGTGACGTGGGCGAAGTGGCCAGCGGTATCGGCCGCGTGCTCGAAGAACTGGGCGCCACCAAGCTGCCCGTGTTCGTCATCATCGGCAACCGCGAGTGCCGCGCCGAGTACACCGACGGCCTCACCGCCGCCCGCGCGAAGAACCCGAACATCGTGAACCTGAACGAGGTGCGCGTGGTGCGGTTCCCCGAGCTGACCCTCGTCTCGCTGCCCGGCTACCACGACCCGAACTACATCAATTGCAAGACGGGCTGCCAGTACGTGAAGTCCACCGTCGCCGAGGTGGTGCGCACGGCCAAAGAGGCGAAGACCCCGGTCGCGCTCGTCGCCCACGGCCCTCCGCACGGCAGCGGAAACCAGGCGCTCGACTTCGCAGGGGCTGGCGGCAATGTCGGTGATGAGGCGATCACCAAGGCCATCGGCGAGGGCAACATCGCCTTCGGTCTCTTCTCGAACATCAAAGAGGCCGGCGGCCGGGCCACCAAGGATGCCGCCGGAACGCAGCTGGCGAAGGAAGGCGAGGCCTCCAGGTCGCTCTTCCTGAACCCGGGCCCCGCAGACACCATGGGCTGGGACATGAACGACAGCACCAAGTCGGTCGGCATGGCCGCGGTGTTCACCGTGAAGGAAGGCCAGGGCACGTACAAGATGCTCCGCTTGAAGCCCCCCACGGCCGCCGAAAAGACCGAGGCGAAAAAATTCGAGCCGCCCGCTCGCGAGGAGAAGGCGCCGTAACGCCGTACCCCTGATGGCTCCTCCCGGAAGACGGCGTCGCCTCGGTGACTTGCTCATCGAGGCGGGGCTGATCAGCGAGACGCAGCTCAAGGCAGCGCTCACCGAGCAGCGCAAGTGGGGCGGCCGGCTGGGAAGAACGGTGGTCGAGCTGGGCTTCGTCACCGAGACCGCGATCGGGTCGTTGCTCGCAAAGCAGCTCGAGCTGCCCTCGGTCGATCTCGACACGATGGCGCTCGATCAAGCCGCACCGACCTGGCTGCGACTCGACCTCTGCGAGCGCTACGGGGTATTTCCGCTGGCGATCAATCCGGCGGCGCGGGCGATCAGCATCGCCACCTCCGATCCCACCAACGTCGAGCACCTGCAGGCGCTCGAGTTAGCCACCAACCTGAAGGTGATGCCCACGGTGGCGACCGCCTCGGCCATCGAGCGGGCGATTCGAAAGTACTACTTCGGCGAGCACCTCGAAGCGGCGGTGCCCTCCCCGCCCCCGGTGACGACCGCGGCCGCTGTGAAACCCAGGGCGGTCACCGACACCCGCTTCGAGCTCGATGCGCTGCTGGGCGAGCCACCGCGAAAGACCACCGAGATGCCGGCGCTCCACCTGGCCGCTGACGTCTTGAAGCCGGTGACGCAGGTGGTGCCCAACCTCGCCGAGGCTCAGCTCAAGCGGGAGATCGCCGTGCTGCGCGAGAAGCTCGACGGCCTCGAAGAGATCAACGCGTCGCAGGTGCGGGCGCTGCGCGTGCTGCTGGAGCTGCTCATCGAGTCGGGCCTCGTCACGCGCGACGAGTACCTCGAGAAGCTGCATACCCCCGAGCAGTAAGCCTCAGAGGATCTCGGCAGCGTCGTTCTGCTGGCGCTTCAGATCCGATTTCTTGCGCTCATCGATCAGCACCGAGACGTGCTCCAGCACCTGGGGGTGGCTGAGGATCAGGCTGTCGAAGTCGAGCTTGGGGAGCCTGAGCAACGAGGTGTGGCGAATCGCGCGCACGGTGGCCGAGGCCGGGGTGCGCATGAGCAGCGACATCTCGCCGAAGACCTGACCCTCCTTGAGCGTGGCGATGCGGTCGCCCTTCACCTCGACGGCCACCTCGCCCGAGAGCACCACGTAGAGCCCGTCGCTGGTGGCGCCCTCTTTCACGAGCACCTCGCCGCGGTTCACGTCACGCGCGCGGAACTTCTGCACCAGGTCGCGCCGATCGTTGCGGTTGAAGGGCGCGAAGATCGCCGCCTGGTTCATCAGGTTGGACAACATGCGCTGCCGGCAGAACTTTTTGAGCGCGGTGGAGACCACCGGGTAGCTGCCCGAGAGATCCTTCAAGATGTCCGCTGAGATGACGAGCACCTGGGTGTCTTCGGCGGCGGCCTCGACGGACGCACTGCGGGGCGCCTCTGAGAGCAGCGCCATTTCGCCAAAGAAACTGCCTTCTTCGAGCGTCGCGAGCTCCTTGCGATCGGTGCCATCGGTGCGGAAGACGCGAACCTGCCCACCACAGATCACGTAAAAGGCGTCGGCCTTGTCGCCCTGCTCGAAGACGAGCTGACCTTCTTCGAAGCGCTGCAGCGGGCACTTTTCGAACAACGCAATGAACGCGTCTTCCGGCAGATCGGAGAAGAGCGGAATCTTGGGGAGCCCACCTTGTTCAACGCGGGGATCTTCCTCCGCCTCCATCGCCTCTTCGACGGCGGGAGCGGGGCCGGTGACGCTGGTCGCCGCGGCTTCGACGGCGTGCAGCAGCGAGTCGCTCTCGTCGAGATCGAGCTCGGTGAAGCTGGGCGCCGCGCGTGCGGCGGGGGCAGCCGGCGCGGGCGCATCGGGATCGAACTGCATGAACGCCTGCAGGCTGCGTTCGAGATCGGTCGAAGGCTCGGCCGCTGCCGTCACCAATGCGCTGGTGGCGGCAGAAGGCTGCACGTCGGCCCCCTCACGGCTGGTGGCGGGCGTGAAGGTGGGCGGCAACCAGATGCGGCTGGAAGACGGTGACGACGACGGCACGCCCGGGGGGGGGCCTTCAGCGCGGCGCGACTTGAGGCCGGGGGGCTGCGTTTCGGAGGCTGCCATGGGCTTGATCGACGGAGGCGTAGATGCGGCGTCGCCGACCGACGGGGGCAACGCGCTCGAACGAAGGCCACTGGGGGAAGAGACGGGCCCCACCGACTCGATGATCACCGCGCCGGGCGCGGGCGGCGGGGCGTCGGCCTCGACGGTGAGCTCGAACATCGGCACCGACGGCTGCGGCTCAGGGATGGTCTGGGTGAGGTCGGAGACGGCCGAGGTGCGCGCCGCTGCGGGCACTTCGACGCTCAGCTCGTAGACCGCGTCAGCGGGCGGCGCAGGTGGGGCGAATTGAAGCTCGAAGTTCTGCGCTGGCCGAGGCGGGGGAGCGAGCGGCTGGGCCGTCTGAAGCTCGAGCGGCAGCGAGTCGGCGTCCGGCAGCGGCTGCCCCTCGATGGGGATCTCGACCTCGCCGATCACAGGCTGACCACCGCCCAGGTCGATGTCGATCGACGTCTCGGTCAACGCCCTCGGCCCGCTGGCGGCCGCTTCCTCGACTTCGATCTCGAGTGCGCCTTTGTGGAACCCCGGCTGCGCGCTCATGCCGCCAACCGAGCTGTGCCCCTCTTCCATGGGGATTTCGTATTCGGGCAGCTCGAGCGCGTCGGCACGGTTCATCGGCGAAGGCGCTTCGACCTTCGCGGGCTGGTAGCCGGCGGGCTTCGCCTTCACGATCGGCGCGTCGAGGTCGATCGCCGCTTTGTTGTTGCTGAAGCTCGAGGTGACGGGCGCGGCGACGCTGCGGGTGACCTCCATCTCGACGGGCGCTGCGGCGGGGGCCGCGGGCTTTCGTGCCCCACCCGACTTCTGCGCGTAGAGCTCGGCGAGCATCTTCTGCACGCCCTTGTGTGCCGGGTCTATCTCCAGCACCAGCTTGCCGACGGCGATCGCGCGCGGCAGGAAGCCGTCTTTCGCGTAGCCCTCGGCAGCCATCGAGTAGGCCTCGATCGCCTTGTCTTTCTTACCGGCCTTCGACCAGGCGTCACCGCAGCGCAGGCGGGCCTGGTGGTCCTTCTTGTCGAGGGCGCAGAACTCTTCGTAGGTCTCGGCGGCCTTGGCGAAGCGGCCCTTGGTCAAGAAAGCGGAGGCTTTGTCCTTGAGGGCGCGGGCCTCCATCAGCGCTTCCCTTCGGGGGGAGCTGCGGGCGCGAGGGCCTCGAGCGCCGCGGTCGCGCTGTTGCGAACCTGCAGGTCGTAGTCACCCTTGAGCGCGTCGATGGCCTCGACCTGTGCGGGGACCTTGAGCTGGGCGAGTGCCCGCGCGGCCGCGCTGCGCACCTCGGCGCTGTCGCTGTAGAGATCGCGGCCGATGGCGTCGGCGGCGCGCGGGTCTCCCAGGCGGCCCAGCGCGTAGAGCACGTCACGGCGCGCGACGGCCTCCTGATCATCGAGCAGCGCGAGCAGCACCGGGATGGAACCCTTCGAGTCCATCTCGCCCAACAACACCGCGGACGCGCCTGCTTCGGAGCCGCCTTCTCTGGCGAGCTGCTCCAGCTTCGGAGTGGCCTCGGAGGGAAGCTTGAGACCGCGCAGCGGATCGATGAGGCGCGTGCGATCACCCGCAAGTTCACTGATCGCCTGGAGCACCACGAGCTGGCCCCGGGGCCCCGACTCGGCGAGCGCCTGGGCGGTGGTGCCCTGCACCGAACGTTCTGCGTCGAAGAGACCGGCCCGCGCATCTTCACCGAGGAATGCGAGCGCACTGTACGCGGCGCCCCGCAGCGAGGGGCTCGTCTCGCGCACGAACGCCTGACCGTGCACCTTCGCGCCCTCGACCTTCAGCTTGCCGAGCGCCCGGAGGATCGAAGCGAGCACCCTGACCTCTTCTTCAGACGCGTCATCGAGGATCTCGCGAGGGGCGCGGGCCTCGAGCAGGGTCTTGCCCGCCTCCCGGGCGCGCTGCGCGTCGAGCTGCTGCACGCGGCCGAAGAGCTCGTTGGTGCGCGCACGGGCGACGGCGAACGGATCGTCGGGCGATGGGGCCTGGGTGGGATCGAAACCGGCGGCGTAGGTGGTGGGCAGCTCGGCGGGGATCCAATCGAGGCGGCGGGGCTCGAGAGACTTGAGCTCGGCGTCCCAGGCCTTCTGCACGAAGACGGCGCCAGCGGGGTCGTTGAGTTCGGCGAGCGCTTCGATGGCCAGGCGGCGGGTCTGGTCGTCGCTCGCGGTGGTCAGCGCTCCGATCTTCGGCACCAACTCACCCTGCGGCGCGAGCGCGATCAGGGCGAGCAGCCCGGCGTTCACGGTCGAGGGGCTCTTGAGCAACTCGCCGATGGGCTCCACCGGGCAGCCGCCGCGTTTCCGAAGTTCGCGGCCGGTGCTGAGCACCTCAGCGTCGTTGGCGGACACCACCAGCGTACACAGCGCCTTGTCGACTTCAGCAGACCGGGGCAACGCGAGGATCGCGCGGGTGGCGAACGGGCTGGTGGGGCTCTTCTCTTGAGCGACCGCCAGCAGCTTGGGCAGCGCGGAAGGTTCACCCAGGCGGCCGAGCGCTTCGCAGGCGGCCTCGCGAAGTTCAGGATAGTTCTCGTCGAGCAGCGCGGTGACCGCGGGGGCGGCGCGGGGATCGCGGGCGAGACCCAGGCCACGCGCGGCGGCTGCGGCCAGACCGACGTGTTTGTCCTTGAGGAGCGGCACCAGCCGATTGACCGCCTCGGGGCGTCCAGAGCGGCCGAGCTCTTCAGCGGCGCCGATGCGCTCGGGCAACGAGCCATCGTTGAGCACCTTCATGTTGCGATCCCAGATGGCCTTTGCTTCCGCGACGACCACCGAGGCCATCGCACCGGGAATGTTGGTGCCCTTGAGCGCCTGGACGATCGCCATGCGCGTGGTGCGGCCACGCCGTGAGTACTGGAGCGTGAGGTAGCTGCGCGCCTTGTCAGTCTTGAACGAGGCGAGCGCGGCCGCGGCGGCCTGCTGCACCTGCTCGTCGGGGTCGGCGAGCGCCTCGCCGAGCAGGTCAACGACGCGTGAGTCCTGCGTCTTGCCCAGCGCCGTCATCGCCTCGGCGCGCACGATGGAGACCGGATCTCTGGCCAGTTGAGAGAAGAGGCTGACGTCTTCAGCCTCGAACCTCTCAGCAAGGCGTCTGACCGCGAGCGCCCTCACCTCAGGCCGGGGGCTCTGAAGATCCGCCAGCGTCTTGTCACGCCCGCCCGAGCAGCCAACGAAGAGGACCGCAACGAGCGCGCTGAGAGCACGACGACTCATGCCCACGTCTTATCAGCCTCGTGGCTTCCTCGGAGAACTCCTGCCGCCGCTGGGGCTCTTTCGGCCACCCTTGAACCCGCCGCCGCCCTTGCCTTTGAACGAGCCGCCGCCCTTCTTGAACCCGCCGGGCTTGGCACCGGGCCCCGTACGCCGGGGACCGCTGGCGCGCTCACCGACGCGGCTGGCCGTTTCGCCGAACCCGCGCGCACCATCGCTGCGGGGGCCACCGGGCCCGCCGAAACGTGACCGCGGAGCCTCTTCACGTTTGGCTCCGCGGCCAAACGCACCTTCGACGCGGGCGGAGGAACGTGCGACCACCGCCGCCGTCGCGCCTGAGGATGCACCGCCGTACGCGCGCTCGCCGGGGAACGGCTTGGAAAGCTCACGACCCGGCGCCGCCACGCGCTCTTTGCGCTCACGGCCGGTACCGCCCTCTTCGTCTCGGCGGCCGCGCCGGGCGGGACGTTCGTCACCCGGGTGTGCGCCGAACCGATTCTTGCCGCCGTCGCGAGAGCCGAAGCGGCCCTTGCCTCCACCGAAGTCACGCGCGCCACCACGGTCATCGCTCTTGCCTCCGAATTCGCGCTTTGCGCCGAACTCGCGCTTTGCGCCGAACTCGCGCTTTGCACCGAACTCGCGCTTTGCACCGAATTCGCGCTTTGCACCGAACTCGCGCTTTGCACCGAACTCGCGCTTGCCGCCGCGGTCATCGCTCTTGCCGCCGAACTCGCGCTTCGCACCGAACTCACGCTTGCCGCCGCGGTCGGCGCTCTTGCCGCCGAACTCGCGCTTCGCACCGCGGTCGTCGCTCTTGCCGCCGAAGTCACGCTTTGCGCCGAACTCGCGCTTGCCGCCGCGATCGTCGCTCTTTCCGCCGAACTCGCGCTTGCCTCCACGGTCATCGCCGCCAAACTCGCGCTTGCCGCCGCGAGCGTCACTCTTGCCGG
>JAYTAT010000630.1:0-1238 GCA_043737315.1 Archangium sp. | reverse complement strand
TGTCCTGCCGGTTCTCGAAGGCGTGTTCGAAGCGCTGCCGCTCCTTGGGGAAGTCGTCGAAGTACCGCCACGCGGCCTCGATGAAGTGGTCGTCGGGTTCGCCTGTGCCGAACGTCTCGGGCTTCTGCGCCTTCTCACGTTTGACCTTCACGCTCTTGGCGCCGAGGTCGAGCTTCGCGCCGCTGGCCACCAGCTCGTAGAGCCCGAGCAGGTTGCTGAAGAGCTGCGCCGCTTCGTCGGGCGAGTTGAAACGCGGCTCGTCTTCCCACAAGGCCTGGATCACCACGGGCGCCGGCACGTTCTGCTTGACCGCCTGCTTGAAGGCGTCGGCCACGTCATCCACGTCGGCGATCGAGCCCGACTGGGCCAGCAGCTTCTGCAGGACTTCCTGCCCTTCGAACGATCGATCGATGGGGTCTTCATCGCGGCTCATGCACGCCTCCAGATCTTCCAGATTTTGTTGAGAATCAGCATCAGCAGAAACATCAGCAGCGTGACCAGCCCGGCCCGGCCGCGTTCGGCGGTGAGCTGACTGCGCGCAAACGCCTCCCACATCAACAGAAGCGTCGCGCCCATGCCCCACCCCACCAGCGGGTTCACCTCACGCTGAATCGCGCGCACCCACGCGAACCTGCCTTGCCGCACAGGAAGGCCTTTGGGAACCCACCTCGGTACGCCTTCCGCCCACGCGTCGTACTGCGTGGTGAACGTGCGGCGCAGCAGGGCTTCTTCCGCGCGAATGATGAGCACGTGGGTGACCAGGAAGTACGTGAGCCCCAGCACCCAGGCCCAGGGCTCGTGTGCGATGGCCAGCAGCCCCACCGTGATGAACCCGTTGCCCAGGTACAACGGGTGGCGCACGACTGCGTAGGGGCCCTCGGTGTTGAGCGCGTGAGCGTGCATCTGGCGCGACTCAGAGCTGGTGCCCGCAGGCACCGCCCCGACCGTCACGAAGCGGATGGCTGCCCCCAGAACGCACAGGAGCAGCCCCACCAGATTGAGGGCCAGATCGACATCGGCCCCCCCCGGTCCCGGGCGTATGTGGGAGCGCCAGGACAGCGTGATTCCAAGGAAAATCACGGGAAGTGGCGCGAAGCTCCGGGTGCGGAAAAAGACGGCTCCCGCCATGTCCAAAGCACGCTGCACGCGGGGCCCTGTACCGCTGAATGCCGGCTCTGTCAGGTGACACTGACGAGGTAATGGAGCTCTTGCTTTACAGCTGGCAGAGCACGGGGCTA
>JAYTAT010000629.1:0-1241 GCA_043737315.1 Archangium sp. | reverse complement strand
CGCATCGAAGTCGACGCCACCGCGGCCGGCGAAGTCGCGCGCAACCAGAAGAGCTGAAGAAACACTTCGCCTCTCGAAGAGCGGCCGTAGACTCTGGGCATGAACCTGCGCGTCGCCTCGTCGTTGGTCGTTCTACTTCTCTCGAGCTGTGCCTCGGTCTCCACGATGGGGCTGGCCCGTACACTGAACAAAGGCGCGGTGCAGGGCTGGGTCGCGCCGGGTGGTGGTGGCGTGCTGGCCATCGCCTCCACTCCGGGCGCCGCAGCACCGGGCATCGGCTACCCGATGGTCGAAGGCGGCGTGCGCTTCGGCGTCACCGACCACTTCGAGTTGGGTGGCAAGCTGGGCTTCAGCGGCATCGGCATCGAAGGCAAAATCGGCCTCATCCGCACGCCGACGATGGACAGCGGCGTCAACCTCTCGCTTAACCCGGGCGCCACCTTCGTGGGCATCGGCGTCAACAACGTCTTCGTCGGCACGGTGAGCTTTCACCTGCCGGTGCTCATCGGCATCGACTTCGCGGGGCACGAGCTGGTCATCGGCCCCCGGCTCATCGATCAGGTGGTGATCGGCTCTTCCGGTGCGAGCGGCACTTCGCTCAACATTCTTTACGGCGGCGGCTCGCTCGGTGTGGCCCTGCGGGTTTCCCCGGGTTTCCGCATCCTCCCGGAGTTCTCCTTCGGCGTTCCGTTCTTCGTCAGCGGTTCGACCACGGGGGGCGGCACCACTTCGGCCCTGGGCGCAGGTGGGCTCATCTTCCAGGCCGGGGTGGGCTTCCTCTTTGGCAGCAGCGATCAATACGAGCGGGCTGAGCCCTTGCCGGCCCTGACGCCGCCGCCACCGCCACCGGCTGGTAACAATCCTCCCCCGCCCCCTCCCCCGTCCGATCTTTGACGGGCGACGTGCTATCGCCCCGGGTGGACACTTCATCGGGGGCGTACAGCCGTGAGTCGTTTCGCCACGTTGCTCGAAGCGCACACTGGCTCGCTGGTTGAGCGCTGGGCCCGCGGTTTTCGTGAAGGCGCGAAGCCCTATTCCGCGCGACTGCAGGCCCAGCTTCGGCATGTGCTGCGGGCGCTGAGTCTCTCGCTGCAGCACGGGAAAGTGGGGGTTCCCGACACCTCGTCGGGCCCCTTCGTGTTCGACCCGCAGGGCCTGGTGCGCGAGTACGGGCTGTTGAGCTCCACGCTGCTGGAGCTGGCAGAGAAGACGGGCACGCCAGTCTCTGTTCCCGAGATGCG
>JAYTAT010000628.1:0-3427 GCA_043737315.1 Archangium sp. | reverse complement strand
CGCCGCATCTTTCTCCAGGGCCGAGCTGAGCTTCGTTTCCACCGGGTCTGCCAGCGCACCGTGGAGCTCGGCTTCTTGTGGCGATGCCAGCGGTGGTTTGGCTGCATTTCGTTTGCGCGCGCAGACCGCGAGCACCCGGTTCATCGTCTCGACATCGTGTGCCCCCCGCGATTGGGCCAGGGCAGACGACGCGCAGGGAACCAGGGCGAAGGCACTGAGGGGGCGCACGTGAGCTTCGAATGCTACCGTGCGTTCGCATGAAGCGCTGGCTGGCTCTCCTCATTCTCTGCATCGCTTGCCTCGCGGGGGCCAAGCCCAACAACGGCGCCGAAGCGGCCAAGGTGCTCGACCAGTTTTTTCAGGGCACCATGGCGCTCAACGCCGCCGTCAACCGGGTGCAGTTTCTGGGGGAGGAGCGCTACGTCTCGGGTGAGCTGGTGCTCGCGGTGCGCAGGGCCAACCCGAAAATGCGCGCGCAGGTGCTGGAGTTTCTGGTCTCGCTCGCCGTGCGTGATGGCGAGGTCGAGCGTGTCTTTCTGCGCGCGCTCACCAGCGACGACATCGGCGAGGTGATGACCGGCGCCCGCGGGTTGGGGCGCATCAAGAGCAACGACGGGGTCAAGCCGCTCATCGCGCTGTTGACCCACCCGATGCTCGGCCCCCGCAGGGAAGCCGCGCGCGCGCTCGGTGAGATCGGCAAACCCGCCGCTGCAGCGCCCCTGCTCAAGGCCGCGAAGATCGAGACCGACTTCGATCTCAAAATGCTGATGATCACCGCCGCTGGAAGGTCGGGCGACAGGAAGCAGATCCCCGCGTTCGAGGCCTTGCTCAAGGACGACTCCGAGTCGACGCGCCTGGCTGCGGCGCAGGCGTTGTGTGTGCTCGGCGCGCCGAAGTGTGCGCAGTTCGCCGGCAAGCTGCTGGCCTCGGCCGACAAGAACGAACGTTTTCAGGCGGTGATGTTGTTCGAGGGCTCGAGCGCGAAGATCTCTTCGGCCACGCTCACGCCGCTCCTGCAGGACCCCAACGACAAACTGCGCGCCCGGGCCGCCCGCATCCTGGTGCAGGGCGGCGAGGCGAAGGGCCTCGAGTGGTTGGTGATCGAGAGCGCCAAAGCGAAGGGTGAGATGCGCCTCATCTACGAAGACGAGCTCGAGAAGCTGCGCATCACCGACGAGCAGCGACAGGCCATCTTGAAGAAGGCGGGGCTGCAGTGACGAGCCTGATGGCCCTGCTGCTGGTGGCCACGCCGTGGGCCACGATGGGGGGCTCGCAACGCGCCGACGCGATGGCTCAATTGAAGACGTTGCCGACGCTGCGTGAACGGCTGCTGGATGCGACCGCCGGGTTCGTGGGTTCGCCGTACGTGCTCTCGCCGCTGGGCGAAGGCTCGGGTCGTGATCCCGACCCCCTCATCCGCTGGGACGCGGTGGACTGCGTGACGATGATCGAACAGTCGATCGCGATCTCCACCTCCGAGCCTTCCACGCTCGTCGAGGTGCTCAGCGCGCTTCGGTACGACGGCCCGCCCGCCTGGGAGAACCGGCTCCACGTGATGGAGTCGCAGTGGCTGCCACTGAACGTCAAGCGCGGGCTGCTGCGCGACGTGACGGCGAAGTGGGGCGGGCCGAAGACGCGCCGGGTCAAGAAGGTGATCACCCAGGCGATGTGGAAAGAGAAGAGCGGCGCGGGGCTGGCTTTGCCTGAGCCCAAGCAACTCAACGGCACCTTCGAGTTCGACATCGTGCCTTCGGCGGCGGCGGTCGAAGCGCTGCGAGAGGCGCCCGCGGGGTTGCTGGTGGTGGTGGTGCGTGCAGACAGGCCGAAGGTGATCACCCGCGTCTCGCACGTCGGGGTGCTGGTGCAGTCGCCCCAGGGGCCGATGCTCCGCCACGCCTCGCGCAGCTTCAAGAAGGTCGTCGACGAGCCGTTGAGCCGCTACCTCGCGCGCAACCTCGACTTCGCGCAGTGGACCATCGAAGGCCTCGCCCTCTACGAGCCGGTGCTGGTCGAGCGGTGAGTCTTAGTTGACCTTGCCGGGCTGGTTCTCGCCCGACATCGCCTCTTCTTCAGCAGCCCTGGCGTTCGCCTCACCGTCGCGCTCGATGTTCTGGAGCTCGGTGTTGATGAGGCCCTGTGCCTGCTCGAAGCTCTCGGTGGGCACCAGGATGTCCCAGAAGGCGGGGGAGGCCGAGGCGAAGGCGGCAGAAGAGGCGGCCCCACCCGCCCGGCTGAACGCGTCGAGTTTGGCTTCCTGAAGGAGATCCACCAGACGTTCGGCGGTCAGGGGATCCTGCACGGAGGTCGCGACGGAGAAAGTGCGAGGGGCCATGGCCGAAACCTATTCGAAACGTCCACTGATGCGAGCGCCTCGTCACGCAGAAATTGGCGCCGGGTTCTGACGCGCGTGCTAGACCTTCCGGCCGATGGTTCGCCTCAAGTTTCTCGCCTTTGCCCTCGTCGCCCTCGGGTTGTGGGCCTACCACCTCACCGTGATTGCTCCGCTCGCGTTGGCCGGCTCTGTCGAGCAAGCCCAGGCCGCGGTCGCAGGCGCGGCAGGCCCCGTCGCGGTCGCGCTGGAGTCGCGCCGCTCCCTCACCCAGGCGGTGGCGCTCAAGGTGGTCTCCGGGAACGCCGCCTGGAACGCAGGCCCCAAGCCGGGCGCGAAGCCCGAGGCGCCCGCGGTCGAAAGGTTTTCTGCGATTCGCACCGCCGCGGCCGATGCGCTGCCCGACGAGCTCAAGGAGCAACTGGTCGTCGGTCTGATGAACGAGGTCGGCTTGTTGTGGGTCAAAGGCAGCGGCGAACCCGCGAATGCCGTGCCCGAGGGTCTGGAATTCGCGCCGGTGGTCGAGGCGGGCTTCGCGGGCGCCGTGCGTACCGTCGATGGCGTGAGCTACCTGCTGCTCGCCGTGCCGATGGTCATCAGCGACAAGAATGAAGTGCGCCAGGCAGGCAGCGCCGTCGTGGGCCTGCCGCTGTTGCCCGACGCGAAGGTGCTCGAGGCGACCGTCAAGGCGCTGGGGCTCAAGAGCCTGGCGCTGGTCTCCGATGGCAAGGCCGTGGTGAGCGCCGGTGAAAAGGCGGGCACCGACGCGGTGCTGGCCGGCATCAAAGCGGGCGCTTCAGGCTCGCTCGTTTCGGGCACCGTTCGAGAGCTCGGCCCGCTCGCGTTACCCATGATGGTGGACGGGCTGGTGCAGAGTGTCGGCGGCCGTCAGGCCATCGGAGGCACCACGCTCGAGGTGGCTGCTTCGGCGTCTTCCCGGGCCGCCCTCGACGCGTTGGCGAGCTATCAGGTGTTCGGTTTCGGCGGGCTGCTGGGCCTCTTCCTCATGGCGCTCGTCATCACTCTGGTGATGGGTGGCCCACCCGAAGAAGCGGGCTCGTCGATGGTGATGCCGCCGCCGATGCCGCTTCCGCCCCC
>JAYTAT010000627.1:0-1243 GCA_043737315.1 Archangium sp. | reverse complement strand
TCGTGATGCCGGCGGTGTTGATGCAAGCGTCGATGCGGGTTTGCCAGACGCCGGCGTCGATGCGGGGCTGCCTGATGCAGGGGAAGAAGATGCGGGCGAACAAGACGCCGGGCCGTGCCTTCCGCTCGCGGCCTGCCCCTCCAGCGCGGAATGCGGGGCGTTCGACGCAGGCTGTGGAGTGAGGTTCGAGTGCGGCTCGTGCTCAGCCCCCGACGAGTGCGGAACGCAGAAGGCGAACGTCTGCGCGCTGCCCCGGCTTTGTCAGCAAGGCTTCTGCTGGGAGAACCCGCTGCCGCAGGGCAACACGCTCTTTGGCGTCTTCGCGTTCGGCCCCAGGGCGGTCTGGGCAGTCGGAGAAGCGGGCACGGTGTTGTTCTGGAACGGTGAGCGCACGCAGCTCATCGACGTCGGCACCACGGCCGATCTGCGTGGGATCTACGGCACCAGCACCAATGAGCTCTTCGTCGTCGGCGATCAGGGCACCATCGTGCGCTTCGACGGATCGAGCTGGGTTCGAGAGACCGTCTCGGGCGTCTACCGGATCAACGTGGTCTGGGTTGCTGCGAATGGCGCTGCCTTCGCCGGCGCGAACGGGGGCTCGGTCCTCAAGCGCGGCGCAGGTGGTGTGTGGTCCGAAATGATTCTGAGCCCGAGCAACACCGCCGACATCGTGGCGCTCACCGGGCTCAGTGATGGTCAGGTCTTCGCCACGACGTTCGCGCGCGTCTACCGCCTGCCCACGCTCAGCTCGAACACCTGGGTGGGCGAAGCACCGTGGCCCGGCCCTTCGCGCGACACGTTGCTGATGAGCTCGTTGGGCAGTCGGCTCTTCGCGGGCGGGAAGCTCAGCGGCCAGAACTACGGCCAGGTCCTCGAGCGTCAGCCCGACGCAGGGTGGCGGCAGTACGGCCCCAACATTCCCACGGGCTTCACTGCGCTCAACGTCAGCGTCGATGCGCTCTTCGTCGGTTCGCCGGGGGGCGTGATCACGAAGCTCGAGCTCGACGGTGGCCTGTCGCCTGCGCCGCTTTCGCGCGACGGCGGGATCTTCGGCCTCGCGACCCTCGCAGCCGGCACCGTCTTCGCCGTGGGCGAATGGGGCACGATGGCGATCGTGGCAGACGCGGGCGTGCGCGAGCTCTCGTACGGCGGCGTCGCCCGGGTCAATGGGTTGTGTGGTGACGCCGATGCGCGCGTGTACGGGGCAGCCGACGACTTCTCGGTCTTCGAGCGCCGCTCGAGC
>JAYTAT010000626.1:0-3439 GCA_043737315.1 Archangium sp. | reverse complement strand
AATGGTGAAGGTTGCCCAGAGAAGGCCGAAGCGCAAAGCACGCTCGCTACTCGTCGCGGGCGCAGGCATCGCACTCATCGCCATGGCGGGCGGTGCCTGCAGTGGCAATTTGCTGCCGCCCCGATGTGGTGATGGAGGCGTGGAAGACTTCTGCTCACCCCGATACGGCCAGATCACGAGCACCGGTGACGGTGGAAGCGACGGTGGAAGCGACGGCGGAAGCGACGGCGGAAGCGACGGCGGCAGCGACGGTGGGCCGTGAAGCCCAGAACGAAGAAGCGTGCCAGACCGCTGCTGGTCGTCGGCGTCGGCATTGCCCTCGTCACCTTCGGCGGTTCGGGCTGTTTCACCTCGGGCAATCTCATCGCTCAGCCCTGTGTTCAGGAAGACGGCGGGCCGTGTGTTCAGAACGAGCCGACTGACGCTGGAACGGTCTCCGACGGAGGCGTGCTCGGCGGCGATCAATGAAGCCGGGTCACGAGCTGTTCGAACTCTCGATGTGGGGCGGCGCTGTCGAACGTCGCTACCGCAAGCTGCGACCCGAGGTGGAGGCGCTCCCGTGGGATTCCCTCGACCTGAGCCGGGTGAGCCCGCGTGCATTGAAGACCGCTCGCGCGACCTGGACTGAAGCGGCCTTTCAGGAGCACCGCACGGGAGCCGCTTGCGCTGCCACGCTTCAAGCGATGATCGGTGCGCGCGCCCCGGTCGACATGGTGGCGATGGCCAGTCGCTTCACGCTCGATGAGATGGTGCACGTCGAGCTGTGCGCACGACTGGCGCAGTTGCTCGGTGGGGGCGCGCCGATCTCCTACGATCCGAAGACCGTGATCGCGCTGCCTGCACCTGAGTTGTCACCCAAACTGGCCGCAGCCGAGTTGGTGGTGAGAAACTTCTGCGTGGGCGAGGCGCTGAGCATTCCCATCTTGCGCGGCTCGTGGCACGCGGCGAGACAGCCTCTCATCAAGGCGATCCTCGGGCGCATCGTGAAAGACGAAGCAGCTCACGGTGCGTTCGGGTGGATCTTCCTCGATTGGATCGAAGACGAGCTCTCAGCCGAAGATCGCCTGCACCTCGCAAAGCAGGCCGCGCTCACCATCGATGGGGTCATCGAGCGCTGGGCGTCGATCCCCATGGTCGAAGACGAAGCCGACACCGATCGCCTTGGGTGGATGGAATCGAAGAGCTACGTGGAGCTCGCGCGCCGCTCGATGCGCAAAGCCGTGCTCGAACCGCTGACTGAACGCGACATCGACCCCCGCCCGTGGATGCAGCGCGAGGCGTGACCCGGCTCGACGGCTGGTCGACCGGTCATCCCGTGGACCTCGCGGCGTTTCGCATCGCGGTCTGCAGCGTCGTGCTCTGCAGCGTCGACGTATGGACAGCTTCGAACTGGGCGCCCAACGAGTCAGCGGCGCGGGTCGCCACGGCGGTGTTGCTGACGTCGACGCTGGCGACGCTGGTAGGGCTGATGACGAGGGTCAATTCAGTCATCGCTGCGCTCACCGCTGTGTGGTTGCTGGGTTTGCCCCAGCAGTCAGGTCAGGTGATGCACACGCACCACCTCGTCTGGTTTCTCGCGATCATCGCCGCGGCACCCTCTGGTGATGCGCTCTCCATCGACCGGTGGCGTGCGGCACGCAGAGGAAGTGTGGCCCCCGGCCCATCGCTCGCGCACGGTGTGCCGCTGCGGATCGCATGGGCGTCCGTGGGGTTCATCTTCTTTTTTCCCGGCGTGTGGAAGGCGCTCAGCGGAACCGCATGGCTCGACGGGTTGCCCGCACTCATCGCCTGGAAGTGGTTTCAGCTGGGCGACTTGCCCCGGGTCACTCTGCCGGCCGGCGCACTCTGGTGGGGAGGACTTGCCACGATTGCGTTCGAGCTGAGCTTCATCGCGCTGATCATCTCTTCACGCACACGCGTCGCCGGTGCTGCGCTGGCCTTTCTGTTTCACCAGGGAATCTGGCTGACGATGGGCATCGTCTTCTCGTCGTTGTGGGCTTGCTACGTGATGTTCCTCCCGTGGGCGCGCTGGTTTCGCGTGGAACTGCCGGGCGCAGTCACTCCGAAACGAATGGTCATTCCGTCACTCGTGCTGGGTGCTGCACTCCTCGGCGCGCAAGTCGTTCTTGGCGCTCTGGGCCGCGAGGACACGTGGCCGGTCGCCACGTACCCCACGTTCCGCTACCCCGCCCCCGCCATCATCAGCTGGCTCGAGGTGGAAGAAGTCGACCTCGCAAGCACGCGGCTCACCTTTGGAAAGGCGAGGCTGACAGGCGGAAAGAACCAGCGCCTCTGGGGGCTCATGACCACCTGCCTTCAGTCGCCCACGCTCGAGCTTCTGCAGGTGTTCTATGGGCAATGGCGCGGCGCGATTCCAGCGGGGGTGACAGAGGTTCGCTACTTTCTCGTGCGCAAGAGGCTGGGCGACACGAGTGAAGAGGAACGTCGTCTGATCGCGACGGACACCCGGCGAGACTCGCGGCCATGAATGACGTTTCGATCTGCGTGCTCGCTTCGGGATGCGCCCTGAACAGCGCGGCTGACGCAGGCCACTTCGATGCGCCGGGGTTGTACGCCGTCAGCAGCATGCACAGCCGCGACGGTGGCCGCGCCTTGCATCGCGCGTCACGTAAAGGCGTGGGCCGCGCATGTGGTGCGCGGTGATGCAGCAGCGTCGGAAGTGCTCGCCGAAGCGAAACCGTCTGACGTCGTGCAGGTGAAGCAACGCTGAGAGGAACGGCGGTATCGACAGCGGCCACTGGGACCGGCCGCGACGCGCAGCAGCAACGACCGGCTCTCGCCCAGCGAGTTCGCGCGCTGGGGTGGCCATCGCCATCGGCCCCTGAGCCCCTGAGCCTGCCTCTTGCATTTCTCCGGAGATCACGGAGGAGCGTGCCGACGCACGCTTTGCGCACCATGGGGCCAGGCAGCGTGCTGAACGAGAAGACCTGCTCGAGGCGGGCCCTCGCGCATCGGGTCGCCTTGCTCGTCGACGGCGCAAACTACTTCGAGGCGGTCGCCAACGCGATGCAGCGGGCGAAACGTTCCATCTACATCGTGGGCTGGGACATCCACAGCCGCACCGAGCTGAGGCCCCAGTCGCCCGATGACCCGTGCGTGCTGGTGGAGTTGCTGCACGAGCTGACCGAACGCAACCCCGCGCTCGAGGTGCGCGTGCTCACGTGGGATCCGTCGCCCATCCTCGCGTTCGAGCGCGAGTTTCTCCCCCTGCTGCGCCTCTCGTTGGGAGCGGGCCGGCGCCTGCACGTGCAGCTCGCCTCGGATCACCCGTCGGGTGGAACGCATCACCAGAAGATCGTGGTCATCGACGACGCCATCGCCTTCATCGGCGGGCTCGACCTCACCATCAACCGCTGGGACGACCGCCGGCATCGTGCGAAGGACCCTGCGCGGGTGCTCCCCAACGGCCGCCCCTACG
>JAYTAT010000625.1:0-3442 GCA_043737315.1 Archangium sp. | reverse complement strand
AACGAGGCAATTCGCTTCATGCGTGAACTCCTTGAAGGGTCGAAAGACGACGAAGGCCTTGTGCCCCCGCAAGTGACCCAAATCAAGGTCTACCGGGTGGAGAGATCCGACCCCTTCGCAGGCCCGTTTTGCAAACGGGTCACAGCTGCGCGTCGTCGGCCCGCCGCACTGCCTTCAGGTACTCGATCAGATCCTCCAGCTCGGAATCGGGAAGCACCTCGTCGCTGAAGGGCGGCATGCTGGCGAATCAAGGCGTCGGGCAGGGGTTTCTCATTCAGGCTCGGCCCCAGCCCCGACTCACCTTGAGGGTGGCACTCGTTGCACTGCCTGAAGAATGAGGCCCCCCGGTGCAACCGCCATTCCATTCGCAGGCGGCGGCTATCGCGGCGTGGGAACGATCACCGCGGGGACCTTTCGCGTGGCGCGCGCGTAGAGCTGGGCGATGTGTTCTGCCTGTTCGAGCGGCTCATGGCTCAAGGTGAGCACCAGCACCGCACCGCCAAAACCGCCACCGGTGAGCCGTGCGCCGAGCACCTGCGGCTGCGCGCGCGCGATCTCCACGAGCCGGTCGATTGCGGGCAACGAGACCTCGAAGTCATCGCGCAACGATTCGTGAGACGCGTTGATCAGCTCCCCGAGCTCGACCACGTCGCCTGCCTCGATCGCGCGCACCGCGGCAAGAACACGCTCGTTCTCGGTGATCGCATGCCGGGCCCTGCGCACGAACGGCTCGTTCAAGAGAACGACGCGCGGCATTTCTTCACTGCTCAGCGAACAGAGCATTTCGACGCCCAGCGCGGCCGCGGCCGCTTCGCACTCCTGGCGCCGCTTGTTGTAGTCGCCGGTGACGAGGTCGTGCTTGATGCCCGAGTCGATCACCAGCAACGACACGTCAGGCGGCAGCGCGACTGGCCTCGTCTGCAACGTCGCCGTGTCGATCAGCAGCGCAGTCTTCTCGTTGCCCAGGCTCGAGGCGAGCTGATCCATGATGCCCACGTTGGCGCCCACGAAGGTGCTCTCGGCGCGTTGCGCGAGAATGGCCAGCTCGAGATCGTTCAGGGTCAGCCCCCACAGCTCTCGTAAGCCGCGGAGCAGCGCGACCTCCAGCGCAGCACTCGAAGAGAGCCCCGCGCCCACGGGCACCTGCGAGTGCAGCCACAGATCGAACCCGCTGCCCTTGAGCCCGGCGTCGGCCAGCGTGCGGGTGATGCCTTGCACGTAGTCGATCCACCCGCGGCCCCGTTTCTCAAAGGCCAGGCGATAGTGCTCTTCGCCCAGCTCGACGCTGAAGGCATTGACGCGATCATCGTCGCGCGGGGCCAGCTCGATGTACGCCCGCTGGGGCGTGGCGATCGGCAGCACCGAGCCGCCGTTGTAATCGATGTGCTCTCCGATGAGGTTGATGCGCCCCGGAGCGCTGACGCGCACGGTGGGCGTTCTTCGAAAATGGTCCGTGAAGGTCTCACTCAAGCTTCACCTCGATCACCTGCAGTTCCCGCGCTTTGTCTTCGGGGAGCGTGTCTGCGCTGAACGTGCCGGCGCCCAGCTCGGTGCCCGCCAGATATTTGAGGCGGCCCGGCAACCGGTACGGCGGGTACAGCTCGGCGTGCAGGTGCGCTTCAGGGTGAGGCAAACCATCGCTGGGCGCCTGGTGCCACACCATCACGTAGGGAAACGGCGTGTTCCACAGGCCGTCGAACTTGAGCAACACCGTCTTGAGCGCGCGCGCGAGATCCACGATCTCGTCTGCGTTGAGCTCGGTGAACGACTGCGCTGCCCGGCGCGGCCCGATCCACACCTCGTACGGGTAACGCGCGCAGACCGGCACGAAGGCGACCGCGTGCGACCCGCGGTAGAGCATGCGACGGCCATCAGCGAGCTCGGCGTCGATCATCGTCTCGAGCAGGCCCCGGTGATGCTGCACCAGGTGCTCCCGTTGCGCCGCGAGCTCGGTCTGGGCCAGCGGCGGCACGAAGGGGAAGGCGTAGATCTGCCCGTGAGGGTGAGACAGCGTGACCCCCACCTCGACGCCGCGATTTTCGAAGGGAAAGACGTACTGCACGTCTTTGCGCTCACCCAGCTCGCGGGTGCGATCGGCCCACACCTCGATCAACAGCTCGATCTGCGTCAGCGGCAAGACACCGAGCGACGCCTGAGAATCCTGCGTGAAGACCACCACCTCGCAGGTGCCTTCGGAGCCGCGGGTGGGCACCAGCTGCTCTGGCGGCGTGGGCGTCTGGCTCAACGCGGGGAACAGGTTGTCGAAGACCGAGATGTCGTAGTCGCCCACCGGCATCTCGGTCGGCACGTCAGGGTTGGTCATCGGCGCCAGCGGGTTCCACTCAGGGGGTGGCAAGAAGGTGCGCTGCTGCCGATGCGTCGCGTACACCACCCACTCCTTGCGCAAGGGGTGCCAACGCAGATGCCCACTGCTGACCCGAGGCTCTTTCTCGGGGCTGGGAGCCGTCAGCTGATCCGAAATCGGCCGCCTCGAATAGAGCAGCTGCTGTCGGCCATCGGGCTTGCGGAGCACGCGCTTGAACATCACTTGGCCTCGACGGGCGGCTCGAGATCGCGCCAGGGGCCAATCGTCGCCGCGCGGATGAGCTCGAGCGGAAACTTCGGCGTGCGGTCTGCGTAGAGCAGGCCGTTGGCTTCCTGGTAGGTGTCGACCAACTGCGTGTAACAAAAACCGGCGAGCATCCCCAACGAGTGCACCACCTGCATCAGCGCCCCGTACTGGCGGGCCAGGGCCTCTGGGTTTGGGAGCATCTGGTAGGCCCACACGCCGGGTTTCGCCAGCGCCGCGCCGCCGAACTCCGACAACACCACCGGGTGCCCCTCGCGGGGATGATCGCCCAGCACCAGGGCGCGGCCACCGGGGCGCTCCTTCTGCAGCAAGTGGGGCATCAGCCGATCAGCATGGTACCGGTGCGCCAGCCGCTCGGGCACCGACTCATAGTCGTGAATGCCGATGATGTCGGTCGACACGCTCTCCCAGCCGTCGTTGCCGATCACCGGCCGTGAGGGATCGAGCGTCTTGGTGAGGTAATAGAGCGCCTGCACGTAGTGCCGCTCGAACACGTTCTGAGGAAGGTTGGGCACGCCCCACGATTCGTTGAGCGGCACCCACGCAACGATGCACGGGTGCGAAGCGTCGCGGCGAATGACCGACTTCCATTCGTGCGTCACCCGGTCGACCGAGTCTTCGCTGAAACGATAAGCCGAGGGCATCTCTTCCCAGACCAGCAGGCCCAGGTGATCCGCCCAATACAGGTAGCGCGGGTCTTCGACCTTCTGGTGCTTGCGCACCCCGTTGAAGCCCATGCGTTTGGTGATCTCTACGTCCTTGCGGAACGCGTCGTCATCGGGCGCGGTCATGCCGGTGTCGGGCCAGTAGCCCTGATCGAGCACCAGCCGCAGCGGGTAGGGCCGGCCGTTG
>JAYTAT010000624.1:0-3442 GCA_043737315.1 Archangium sp. | reverse complement strand
TCAAGGTCCAGGTGCTCGACACCTCGGGCGTCGAGACAAAGCCGCTCACCGCTGACGTCGCGGCGCTCGCGAAGGGCCGTGACTACGTGGAAGTGATCGCCCCCGAGGGCAGCGTGGCGGTGCGCTACGTCGATGGGCAGCTCGATGCCGTGCTGCCGGCGGGTCGTCACGCGGCGTGGAACACCATGCGCACGGTGACGATGGCGGTCATCGACCTTCGTGAGCGCGTGCTGGCTGTCAATGGCCAGGACGTGATGACGAAGGACCGCGTCTCGCTGCGGCTCAACCTCTCGGCGACCTTCAAGGTGAAGGACGCGAAGCGGCTGGCCATGGTCGCCCGGGCGCCGGATGACGTGGTGTACCTGGCGATGCAGCTGGCGGCCCGCGAGGCCGTCACCACGCGCACGCTCGACGAGCTGCTCGGGCTGCGTGACGAGCTGTCGAAGGTGATGACGCCGTCGGTGCGCGATCGCGCCGAGGGTCTGGGTCTCGAGCTGATCGAGCTCGGCGTCAAGGACGTCATTCTGCCGGGCGAGATGAAGGAGCTGCTCAACAAGGTCATCCAGGCGCAGAAGGAAGCCGAGGCCAACGTCATCTTCCGGCGAGAGGAGACGGCGGCGACGCGGAGCATGGCTCAGACCGCGAAGGTGCTGTCGGAGAACCCGCTGCTGGTGCGTCTGAAGGAACTCGAGGCGTACAAGGAGCTCGCGGCGAAGGTCGGCCAGGTGCACCTCGTGCTGGGCGACGGGGCGCTCGACAAGTTCCAGCTCAAGCTGTGAAGAAGGGGAGCGGGGCGGCCCGGAGTCGCCTCTCTCCCTTTCTCTTTTTTTGGGCAGCCGACGACCACGCCATTTCAATCGGTGTCTTCGTGTGGCGACCTTTCGCCGAAGCCCAGGCCCGGCTGCTGAGTCGCTGAGGGGTTTTCGAGGAGTTCGGCTGACGTGGTATGGCCCGCGACGATGCGCCAGCTCCTCGCCGCGATTTTCCTGTTCGCCTCTTCCGCGTCTGCGCAGTGGATCGATGACTGTGGTCTCGAGCCGCCCGGCTTCCAGCCGTTTGCCCCTGTGGCGGCAAAGTCGTGGGAGCCCGTGCTCACGCCCGATTCGCCAGCGTTGGTCCGCGCCGATCGCAACACCCAGCGCATCGGAGGCTCGCCTGCCGCCTCGGTGCGAGGGGTCGGTGCGCTGGCCGGCAAGGTCATCTACCTGAGCCCCGGTCACGGCTTTACCTGGGAAGCGGGCCTGACGGAGTGGCGCACCCAGCGGCCCACCACCAACGAGATCGTCGAAGATCTCGTGAGCATCGAGACGCTCAGCCAGTACCTCATGCCGATGCTGCTCAACGCAGGCGCCCGCGTGGTGCCGGTGCGTGAGCTCGACCTCAATACGAACCTGGTGCTCGTCGACAACGGTGAGGCTGGCTACGTCGAGGCAGGCACGGGTTTCGCCGACTCGAGTCTGATGGGCTGGGGCCGACCGGCGTTCCCGATGAGCGGCGCCGTGTTGCCGTTCTCGATGGGCACGAACCGTCTGATGAACTCGGCGCCGACCGCGACGGCCAGCGCGACCTGGACCGCGAGCATCCCGCGTGACGGCTACTACGAGGTGTCGATCAGCCACACCGCCTTCACCGCGCGCGCGACCGATGCGCACTTCATCGTGCGGCACGCCGGCGGCGACACGCACTTTCGCGTCAATCAGCAGCGTCACGGCGGCACCTGGGTGCAGCTGGGCCGCTTTTATTTCAAACAAGGCGGCACCGCGCAGGTGGTGGTGCAGAACGACTCGAGCAACGCCGCGGGCACCAACATCTCGCTCGACGCCGTGAAGTTCGGTGGTGGGCTGGGTCTCATCGATCGCGGGTCAGGCGTAAGCGGCCGCCCGCGCTTCGAAGAGTCGGCGCGCTACCACACGCAGTTTGCGGGGGCGCCCACCACCGTCTGGGCCCCCGGCAGCAACACGCCCGCGAGCGATCGCCCCAACGACGTGGGCACCCGCTCGCGCTTCGCTGCCTGGGTGCACGAGCCGGGTGAAGACGCGGTCTACGTCGCGTGGCACACCAACGCTTTCAACGGCACGGCCGTCGGTACGAACACCTACGTCTACGGGCCGGGTTCGCCGCCCAGCCCGCTCTCGGAGTTCAGCGGGATCGCAGGCGGCGATCGCCTGGGTCTGCTGATCCACGGCGAGATGATGAACGACATCAAAGCCACCACCGGTTGGAACCGGCCCACCTGGCAAGACCGCGGCGTGAGGACGGCGAACTTCGGCGAGCTCAGCCCGAGCAACAACGGCGAGACGCCTTCGGTGCTGCTGGAAGTCGCTTTTCACGACGCGGCCGCCGACGCGCTGCACCTGAAGGAGCCGGGTTTTCGCTACGTCGCCGCGCGCTCCATCGCGCAGGGCATCATTCGTTTCTACGCAGAGAAAGACGGCGTGGCGGTTCGTCTTCCCCCGGAAGCTCCGACGCATCTCGCCGCGGTCAACCAGGGGGGCGGCGAGGCGGTCATCCGCTGGCGCGCTTCCCCCACCGATACGCAGGGCGTGCGAGGCCAGGCGGCGACGGGGTACCGGGTCTATTCGAGCGATGACGGCCTCGCGTGGGACAACGGCGTCGACGTGGGGATGACGCAGGCGCGCGTGGCGATTCCCGCGACAGCGGCGAAGTACTTCCGCGTCACCGCCATCAATACGGGCGGCGAGTCGTTCCCGTCTTCGGTGGTCGGCGTGAAGGCCCCGGTGATGGGCAAGCCGTTGGTGCTGGTGGTCAACGGCTACGACAGGCTCGAAGCGGCCATCGGCAAGACCGAGTCGTTCGCCACGCGGTACGCCCTGGGCAACGTGCTGCGGGTGTTCGTGGAGCGCATCAACGACGGCTCGGCAGCGCGGTTCACCGGCCAGGCGCTCGATGCCAATGACGTGGGCTTCGACACCGCCGACACCGACGCGGTGGCTTCAGGCGACGTTTCGCAGACGCCCTACCAGTTGCTCACCTGGTTCGTGGGCCGGGGAAAACAGGGTGGGGCTGCGCTCACGGCTGCAGAGCAGATGGTGGTGACCGGCTTCCGCGCGCGCAATCTGCCCGTCTTCTTCACAGGCGATGGGACGGCAGCGCCCGCCTTGCTCACGGCGTTCTCGGCCACTGCACCCGGCACCACGGGCGGCCTCCTCGTCAGCGGCGCCGACGCGCTCATGGGTCTGAATGCCATGGTGCTCGACGATGGAACCGCGGGCTCTTTCAATACCGGCACGCCTCCGGCGATCGCTGCCGCGGGTGGAGCGGTGCAACTCGCCAGCTACGGCGCAGGTGGCAGCGCGGCGATCGGCACACCGGGTCAGTCGGTGATGTTCGGCTTCCCCTTCGAGACCCTGGTCGACAGGCCCACCCGGGTCGAGGTGATGCGGCGCGTGCTCGCCTTTCTCGCTCCCGCTTCATTCGATGG
>JAYTAT010000623.1:0-3448 GCA_043737315.1 Archangium sp. | reverse complement strand
GTCTTGAGGCCGTTGTCGAGCGTGGTGCGCGCGGCGGCGAACTCGCGCGCTTCGAACAGCACGTCGGCCAGCGTCGCCCAGCCGTCCGGGTTCTTCGGCGCGAGGTCCTTCGCCTTCTCGATCGACTTGAGCGCCTTCTCGAATTGCTTCGACTTCTTCTGCGCCATGCCGAGGATCATGAAGCCGTCGGCGTTCTTCGGCTCGAGCTCGACCGCCTTGGTCAGCACGGCAATGCCTTCACCCGGGCGGCCTTCACCCGCGAGCAACCGGCCGAAGTTGAACTGGCACAGGAAGACGTTGGCGCCCAGCTGCGCACCTTTTTCGAGGTGACCCAGGGCCGTCTTCGCGTCGCCTTCGGCCTCGTGCACCAGGCCCAGCATCGTCCACGACAGACCCAGCTGCGGGCCGACCTTCACCGCCGCCATCGCGTGCACTCTCGCTTCGGCGAGTTGACCTATGAACAACGCGATGCGCGTCAGCCCAACGTACACCCCGGGCAAGGTGGGGTTGCGCTCGAGCACCGTGTTGAACTGCGGCCCCGCGAGGTCGACCTTGCCAGCGAGCAGGTTCTGCTCAGCCTGGCGAAGCAGGTCTTTCGTCGAGGCGGTGGTGCCCGCCTTCTCTTCGTTTTCGGCGAAGCATTTTTGGGCTTCAGCGAAGCGGCCCGCTTTGAGTTGAGCGAGCCCCTGCGTGAACAAGGGGGTGTGTGTCATGAGCGCGAAACTTTCGCCCAACCGCTGTCAGAAGACGAGCGTGACGGCAGTGCTCAACCGCGGAACGTCCAGTGCCAGGGCTCACCACGCACGTCGTTGACGAAGCCGTACGCGCGCGCGTTGCGGGCCATCCACTTGTAGGTGCGGCTGCCGTAGCCACCGGTCGCCACGTCGGCCGAGAGACCGCCCTGGTGATTGCTGTAGCCCGGGCGCGCGGCGAGGTTACCCCGGCCCGATCTGTACGCCGCGTAGAGCGAACGCTGCTGCGCCATGGTGCGGAAGGCCGAGTTCACGTTGAGCGAGATGCCAGCGCGGCGGGCCGCGGCCTTCATCTTGTTGAACTTCGCGGCCGCATCGGCGCGCATCACCTTGCCGCTGCCCACCGACGCAACCCGAATTCTGCGGGGCACGCCGCTCACGTAGCCGGTGACCTGCGAACCACGCGGGGCGGCCGCAGCAGCAGGTGCCGCCCTCCTGACGCCCGGGGGGTTCTTTCCGTCGGTCAGCAGCTTGTTCCAGGTCCTCGCGCCCACCACGCCATCCGCGCCGAGGCGGTAGCGCGTCTGGTACTGCTTGACGGCCTTGAGGGTGCCTTTGCCGAAGACACCGTCGGCGCGACCGACTGCCATGCCGGCTGCTTTGAGTTCCTTCTGCAGCCTGACGACCTGACTTCCACGCGAGTTGATTCCGAGGGCCATGCCGAATCTTCGGCCGGGGCTCGCTTCTCGATTACCGGCACAAGTGGAATATTTATTTACGTTTCTGCCGGCGCGCCTACCTCTTCTTTCGTTTCTCTTTCAGTTCCCGGTCGGCGCGCGCCTTGAGCACCGTCTTCCACTGCGTCTCGACGCGCTTCAGGTCGCTTTGGCAGGTGGCTGACAACTGCGCGGGCGTCTGCGGCTTGCCCGAGGGCATGACGAAGGCGATGGCCGAGGTGAGCTTGTCTTCCTCGAACGGTTGGGCGCTGCGATTGCACGCCGACAGCCGGGTGCGCGCATCGCGCAGCGCCGTTTCTTTGTCGCCCAAATCTTTGCGGCTCTTCGCTTCGGCCACCAGCCCGAGGCCCTCTTTCCACGCGAGCACGGGCCCCTCGAGGAACGCGATGCCCTTCTTGCTCCGGGCCACGCTCTCGAGCGCCTTGTCGACCTTGCTGCGCTGCGATTTGGCCCACATGGCGAAGTCTGAGTCTTTGACGAAGAGCTCGAGCTCATCATCGACGGCCTCTTTGACGGCCTTCGCCTTGTTCTCCAGGGTCTCGACCAGCGCGCGGGTGGGGGCGTTTGCGGGCACTGACTCCTGCGCCTCCAACAGCGCCTGCACGCGGGGCACGATCTTGTCGCGGGCCGCGTTGAGCCTGAGCTCGAGATCGCGCTTCTCCCGCTCGGCCTTCAACCGGGGCAGGCGGGCGGCGAGTTCTTTGTACCGCTCGAAGTGCATCTGCGACTCGGGGTAGAGCTCGATGTCTTTCTGGCCCAACTCGTCTTTGGCGTCGTCGAGCGCGCGCTCCATGTCTTTGGGCTCGAGCTGAATGGCAGCCTTCTCGGCGCGGTCCAGATGACCCGAAGCGCGGTCGGCCATGCGCTCGGCATCACGCAGGCGCGCAGCCATCGTCCTGGGGCCGCAGGCGCTGATCAGCAACACCACCATCAGCACAAGGACTCGCATGAAGCAGGAGGGTATACCCCACGCGCATGGCGACCTCTCGCAAGCCGTTGTTCGACCCCGATGAAAAGACGGCCACTGAAGGCACCCCGGTGGCAGCGCTGCCGCTGGCAGACTCGCTCGATGATGAGGCGGCCGATTCGGAAGAAGAGGCGCCGCTCACCGCCCCACCAGAAGCCGACGTGGTGGCCGGCCGCGCGTTGATGGTGGGCGCGTTGCTCGATCGCGCGAGCCTCGAGTCGAAACGCGACGCTTCGCGCTTCACCGCGCTCAAGACCTGGGTCGATGAGCTCGGGCTGTTCGGCAACCTCGGCGCCGATGGTGTGGAGCTGTTCGAGGCGAAGCCCGGCAGCTGGAGCGACGAAGACATCGAGTCCGTCGATTGGACAGGTGAAGAGCTGCAGCTGCTGCTGTGGGCGCTCGAGAAGGCCGAGTTCCCTGCCTTCAATCAGCGGGCCGACGCGGCAAAGCTGGTGGCGACCTTGCCGTTGCTGGGCGTGGCAGAGCCGTTTCTCGAAGAAGCGGCGCTGCGGTCGATAGACGATCTCGAGGTGCACCGCGCGTTGTGCGAGGCGATGCTCGAGGCGATCCGCTCCGAGGTCTACGCGCGCAGCCTGCAGGAAGATCCAGCGTCTCTCGAAGCCGACGAAGATCTCGAGGAGCTGCTCACCTCGGTGGCTGCCGAAGGGTTCGACCGCGAGGCCGCGGCAAAGAAGGGCCCGGCGAACGAAGCGGTACAGGGCCTGCGCTACTGGAGCCGCTCGTTGCTCACCGAGTTGTTCGCGTCGGGCAGTCCGCACGAGACGCACCGCATCGACTGCGCTGCGTTGGTGGGGCTCGACGAAGCGACGCTCGCCACCTGGCTGGGCATCGCCCACGCCCGCAGTGAAGCGATGGCCTGGCTGCTCGAGGGCGACGAGTACGAAACCGAAGAGTGACGTGGCACCTCAGTTCCACCGCCGCCACTCCTCTTCGTAATAGTGAACGAGCACCTGGTTGTTGAGCCGGTTCACCTCCGCCGGCACCGCATCCATGTCTTTGGGAAACTGAAACAGCGTGGGCAGGGTCTCTTC
>JAYTAT010000622.1:0-3450 GCA_043737315.1 Archangium sp. | reverse complement strand
CTCGCCGCGATGGTGCCGGTCGGCCACATCGCCAGCGCCGACGACATCGCGCAGACCATCGAATGGGTGTGCACGCCCGAGTCGCGCTACGTCAACGGAACCACCATCAACGTCGATGGCGGGCTCGAGGCGAACTACCAGTTCTTCATCAGTTCACGAGCGGGCTGACGTCGACCCGGTAGATCGGCATCAGGTTCAAGCGCTGATCGAAGCTGGGGTGGCGTGAAGAGAAGAAGAGCAACCGCGCGTCGGGATCTTTGGCGAAGGCGGGGTCTTTGAGCTTCTCGTCGAACGCGGCCTTCACCGCGGGAACCTTGAGCTGCTCGCGCGCGAAGGGCTCGGTCAGGTAGTCCTCGAGGTATTCCTTCTGCTCGAGGTGCGCGTTGAAGAAGCCCCACGAGACCAGTGAATCGGGGGCGGTGGGCTCGAGCAGGTGCATCACCACTTCGGCGTGCGGCTGGGCGATCGGCACGAAGAGCGAACCTGCAGGGAGGTCTTCGGTGCCCAGGGTCCAGCTGCCTTTTGCGTCGACGGTGGTGCGGCCCTCGTAGCTGCTGCCGCGCAGCTTTCCCTCGACGACTATGTGCTCCACGGCGAGCTGGGGTCTGCCCTTCTTGAGCACCTCGAAGCGCAGGCCGTGCGCCTGCAACCGCGGGGCGACGATGCCCGCATGCGAGAGGGGAATGAGGTAGCCCGCCAGCGGCGCACGCAGGGTGAGGCTGGGCTCGAGCTCGTCGCGCAGCTCCAGCTTCCAGATCTGCTTCTTGTTCTCGTCGTAGCGCACCCACTGCTTGCCGCTCACTTCGCTCTTCTCGCGCGTGTACGCGTAGCCCAGGAAATCGATGGGCTCACCTCGGCGCGTGGCTGAGCTCATCAACACCACGTCGGTGCCGCCGAGCTTCGTCGCCGCGAGGTCGGCCTGCTGGGCGGCAGTCAGCCACTCCTTGCCGTGCAGGGTGGCTTCCTCGAGCAGGCCTGCACAGACGTCGAAGGTCGCTTTGATGCGCACCGCTGAGGTCTTCCACGAGTGGGTCTCCACCAGCACACCGAAGCGGTGATGGAGCGCCCAGTAGGCGTTGCCGAAACGCGGGGGAGGCCAGCCCGCGGTGAAGCCGCTCGAGGGATCGTCGGCGTCGTCGAACGAGGGGTAGAAGCCCACCGGCTTGTGACCCTGCGCCAGGAGCTTCGGGAAGAGCGCTTGCTCGAGCGTGCGGCCGAAGGCCCGCAGACCCCCAGGCCCGACGCGCCGGGGCTCGAAGGTGATGGAGACGTCGTGTTGAAACTGCGCGCCGTCGGTGACGTGCAGATCGACGAAGAGCACCGGGTCGAACCGGTGCAGCAGACCCAGCATCGCCACCATCTCGGGGGCGTCGGCCTTCATGTAGTCGCGATTGAGGTTCAGGTTCTGCGAGGTCACGCGCCAGCCCATCTCTTCCGGGCCGCGCTGGTTGGGGCGCTGGTTCTTACCGAAACGTTTCGTGCCCATCGACGTTGAAGACGGGCACGAAGACGAGCGTCGTCGCGTTGAGTGATCTCGGCGCGACCTTGCCGTCGAGCACTTCGCGCAACAGCCAGAGGCCGGCGTCCTTGCCGTCGATCTCGCCTGCGTGCATAGCTCCCTGAAGGAAGACCACCGGGCGGTTCTTCGCGCGAATCTGTTGGGGCGTGAACGTGCCGTCAGCCGATGCCACCAGGCTGAGCATCGGGCGGCCAAGCGGTGTGGTGCCGAAACGTTCGCACTTCACCTTGCCTGGGTAGCGTTTGGGGAACTCGGCGCAGAGGCGCTCGACCTCGTCGAAGCGGCCGGTGCGAAGCCAACCGGAGTCTTCGGCGACGGTGGTCAGCGGGGCAGCGGCAAGCAGGGCCAGCAGAAGCGGCGTCATGGCGGTGCAGCTACCGGTCTCCCAGAGCCCCGTCGAGGGGCACGTGCCAGCGCTTCATATTTCGAACGAGCCCTGCGTATGGTGACCACCCCATGAAGGTCTCCGCCGCCCAGTTCTCGTTCGATGCACCGGCAGGCTACCTGGTCGAAGAGACCACGCTGGGCCTGCGCAGCGCCCACCGGAACGGCCCCTCGCCGAGCTTCATCGTCAACACCCGGCCCACGCGACCCGGCTCGACCCTCGAGAGCCTCGCCTCCGAGGTGGTCGCCGAGCTCGCACAGACCATCGGGCAGATGAAGGCGCCTTCACGGACCGAGTTCACCTTCGAAGACGGGCACAAGGGCCTGCTGGTCGCGCACGCGCTGAGCACGCAGAGCGGGCCGCTGCGGCAGTACTTTCTGCTCCGGCTTCACGAGGGGCAGCTCTGCACCATCACCCTCACCGTGCCCGAGCCTGCGCTCAACGAAGCGAGCGCACCGCTGTTCATGAAGTCCCTCGCTTCGCTGAAAACGACCCCATGACCGCCATCAAGCCGCGTTCGCCCCACGCCCCCGGCACCACGCCTGCGAAGACCACCGCCGCGCCCGCAGTTCCGCAGCCGCAAAAGCCGCTCACCGGCTGGCAGCAGGGCGGCGTGGTGAAGATGGACTCCTCGACCCGACATCAGCAGCACGAGATGGCGAACGGCAACATCTTCAATCGCAGCTTCAACGTGCTCGAGCTGCGCAGTGGGCCTGCGAAACACGCGGCTGACTCGGCCATCCTCAACAGCGGGGCGTTCGACGAGTCGCGCTTTCAGGCGTTCGTGGCGCACGCCGACCGCAACGGGCGCATGACGCTCAGCAGCTTCGCGGCAGCGATCGCAGACCAGGCGCGGCGAGATTCATCGGGACCGGCGGCCGCTGCGCTCCCCACGGGCAAGGCCATCGCGCTCGTCGAGTACTCCGCGCTGTTGTCGATCTTCGGCACGAAGGACAAGGCGACCGGCGAGGTGGGCATTCCGGTGACGCAGCTGCGTGATCTCTTCCAGCACCAGAAGCTGCCGCCCACCACGGGCGCGTCGATCTCGGAGTCGACTGCGATCGCGGCGTCGATGAAGGTGAAGGTCGACGCCAACCTCAGCGTGCGGGCCTTCGATTCGAACTCGACGATTACCGGTCAGGCGAAGGCTGGCATTCGCCTCGCGAACAATGGGGTCTCCACCACGGGCGCTGCGGCGAATGCGGCGGCGAGTGCGGGCAAGGCCGCGAACTGCCCTCACCTGAACAACCAGGCACCGATGCCCGGTCAGGTGAAGGACGCGGTCAACGCGCACACGGCGGTCGGCCTGCCGCGCTGAGCCCGCTGTCATTTCAAGTCGAGCGTCATCTCGACCATGGTGGGCCGATACCCGATGCGCTGAAACAAGGCCTGGCCTTCGACGTTCGACGCAGCCGAATACAGCACCATCTGTTTCGCGCCGAGCCGGGCAAACCGCACCCTCGCTTCAGCCATCAGCGCCTGAGCCACGCCCTTCTTGCGCTGGTCGGCTGAAACGAAGATGTCGTGCACCGCCCCGTGGGCATCG
>JAYTAT010000621.1:0-3450 GCA_043737315.1 Archangium sp. | reverse complement strand
CCGTGCTGCGTGAAGGAGAGAGCTACCGGGTGCGCTTTCAGAAGCTGGCCGACCGGGTCGAGCTGCCGCGCGGCAAACGTGAAGAAGCCGCCGCACAGTACGTCGCGCTCTACGCGCAGAAACTCGAACAGCTGTGCCGTGAATCGCCCTACGACTGGTTCAACTTCTTCCCCTTCTGGGAGCCGCCGCGTGCCTGAGCTGTTTCACGAAATCGAGATTCGCCCGGCCTTCTACGATGTCGACCCGATGGCGGTCGTCTGGCACGGCAACTACGTGCGCTACTTCGAGCTGGCCCGCGCCGCGCTGATGGAAAAATTCAACTACGGCTACGAGCAGATGCGCGAGTCGGGCTACCTCTGGCCGGTGGTCGAGCTGCGCGTCAAGTACGTGAAACCCGCGACGTTGAACCAGCCGCTCAAGGTCCGCGCAGAAATCACCGAATTCGAGAACAGGCTCCGCGTCGAGTACGCCATCACGAGCAGCATTTCAGGTGACAAGGTGACCCGGGGCCACACGCTTCAAGTGGCGGTGGACGCAAAGACCATGGAACTCCAATACGTGTGTCCGAAGATCCTCTGGGACTGCCTGGGCGTCGCCCCGTGAGCGCGCTGCTGTTGATCTTGCTGGCCACCGCGCCCGGTGAGCTCGCCACGCAGGTGAAGTCGAAGCTCAGTGATGCGGCGGTGCAGCGCGGCACGTTCGAGCAGAGCAAGCAGGTCAAGGGCTTCAAGCGGCCGCTCAAGTCGAGTGGTCACTACGTGGTGACGAAGGGTCAAGGCGTGCAGTGGAACACGCTCAAGCCGTTCCCTTCCGAGCTCAGCGTGAAGGCCGATGAGATCTCCTCGAAGCAAGGTGGCACCGAGGTGTTCCGGCTCGACGCGAAGTCTGAGCCCACCGTGAGGCTGATTACCCAGCTCTTGTTCTCCCTGTTGGCGGGTGATCTCGCGGCGCTCGAGTCGCAGTTCATCGCGACGGGTGAAGTCGGGGTCGAACGCTGGTCGATCAACCTGCAGCCGAAGTCGGACGGGCTCAAGAAGGTGTTCGCCCGCATCTCGCTGGAAGGGGATGCTTCGGTGCGCTGCGTGTCGCTCGAGGAACAGAACGGCGACTCGACCACCATCACGCTCGTGCCCGAGGGCAAGCCCTGAAACCGCTGTCGGTCATCTGGACGCTGGTCGCCGCGTTGATCCTCGCCCACCACGTGCACTTGTGGACCGGGGGGCTTCAGGTCGAGACCGATCTGCTCTCGCTGTTGCCCAGCGACGAACGGGATGGTGCGGCAGACGAAGTGCTCCGTCATCTCTCCGACTCGGCCTCGCGCTCGGTGGTGGTGTTGATCACCGGCCCGACCGAAGCCGACTCGCTGGCGGCCGCCGAAAAGTTCGCCGCGGGGCTGAAGCTCGACAACTTGAAACGCCTCGCGGGGCCGAAGACCGACGTCTCGGCCCTCGATGAGCTGCTCCCGTTTCGCGATCGGCTGCTGACCGCGGGGCAGATGAGCCGCCTGGCCAACACCACGCCCGAAGCGCTCGAGCAGCGCGCGTTGATGCAGCTGCAGCAGCCCATGTCGCAGCGGCTGGGCGAGTTCCGTGATGATCCACTCCAGCTCTTCCCTGAGTTCCTGCGCGAGCGCGCCCAGTCGACCCGCGTGCGGCCCAAAGGCAATCACCTGGTGATCGATGGCTCGGTGCTGCTTCGTTACCAATTGAGCGGGGCGGCCTTTGCGCTCGACGGCGTCGCCTCGCTGGCCACCGCGATCGAGCTGGCGAAGGCGGGGCTGCCTTCGAACGTGAGGGTGCTCGCCGCGGGTGTGCCGCTCTTCGCCGAAGCCGCCGCGGTGCAGGCGAACGCCGAAGTGAGCACGGTGGGTTTCGGCTCGCTCGCCGCGATCCTGGTGATCATGTTCCTCGCCTTTCGTTCGCCCTGGCCGCTGCTGCTGGTGGTGCTCTCGGTGGGCATGGGCGTGGCGTCGGGGCTCTCGTTGAGCGTGCTGGTCTTCGGCAAGGTGCACCTGATGACGCTCGTCTTCGGGGCGGGCCTGGTGGGCGTGGCCGAGGACTACGGCATTCACTACTTCGCCTCGAGACAGGCGCAGCCAGCGAGGGATCGCCGCGAGCTGCTCCGGCACCTCACGCCGGGGTTGTTCATGGCCTTGCTCACCAGCGTCGCGGGCTACGCGATGCTGGCGGTCGCGCCGATGCCAGGCTTGCGGCAGGTCGCGGTGTTCTCTTCGGCCGGGCTCGCGGGGGCCTTCCTCACGGTGCTGGCCTGGTTCCCATATCTCGATCGGGGGCAGGTCAAGCCCACCCGTTTCGCGGCGGTCTGGGCTGCCACGCGCTCGAAGTGGCCGTCGCTGTCGCTCAAGGCGCTCGCGGTGGGCGTGCTCATCACCACCCTCATCACGGCGGTAGGCCTTTCGCGGCTCTCTGCGCTCGACGACATCCGCGCGCTGCAGGCGAGTCCACCCGCGTTGATCGACGCCCAGCGCGTCGTCGCGGCGACCATCGGGCTGCCAAGCCCCGCGCAGTTCTTCATCGTGCGAGGTGACGATGAAGCACAGCGGCTCGAGCGGGAAGAGGCGTTGACCGCGAAGCTGCAGGCACTCGCGAAGGGTGGGGTGCTCACCGGCTTTGAAGCCGTCTCCTCGTGGGTGCCTTCACCCGCCCGGCAAGAAGCGCAGCGCGCCGTCTTCACCCGCGCTCGCGACGCCGTGCTGGCCCGCCTCGCAGACGAGCTCGACGACGCGCCGGGGCCGCGCGTCGAGTCTTCGCCGCTCACCGTCGAGCTGCTGCTGGCGACGTCGCTTGGTGAAGCGCTCCGCCCTCTGTGGATGAAGGACGAAAGCGTGGTGCTGGTGCACGCACCGCAGCGTGAACGGCTCGGTGAACTCGAGGCTTTGTCATCGATGCCCGGGGTGCGCTTCGTCGATCGTACGGCCGATCTGTCTTCGTTGATGAAGCGCTGGCGCGTGGGCATGACGCAGCTGTTGCTCGCCGGCTACACCGTCATCTTCATCGCGCTGTTCGCGCGGTTTCGCGGCAAGGCGTGGCGCGCGCTGCTGCCCACCGCGGTCGCTTCAGGCCTCGCCCTGGCCACGGTCGGGTATCTGGGCGAGCCACTGACCTTGTTCCACGTGCTGGCGTTGTGGCTGCTGCTGGGCATGGGCGTGGACTACGGCATCTTCCTGCTGGAGCACTCGGCGGATCAGGGCGAAGCGTGGCTCGCGGTGGGGCTCGGCGCCGTCTCGACGTTGTTGTCTTTCGGCCTGCTCGCGGTCTCCACCACGCCCGCGATTCACGCGTTCGGCGTGACCCTGGGCGTGGGCGTCACGCTGGTGTGGCTGCTCTCTCCGCTCTCGCAGCAGAAGCCCTCGAGCACGTCGTCGGGCTGATGTTTGCCGCGTCGGGAACGTAAGTCTCAGGGCGTTGTCTTCGGGAGCACCCATGAATC
>JAYTAT010000620.1:0-3455 GCA_043737315.1 Archangium sp. | reverse complement strand
TCACACGTCAGCTCTTCCGCGTCGGCCTTCACCTTCTTCTCGAGCCGCTCGATGCACCTGGTGAACTCTTTGAGGTTCTTCTTCTTCCACTGGGAGACCGACTCGACGCGCTGCTCCGCCGTCTCGTGACCCAGCAGGTGCTCGGGCGGTTCGCAGTCGCTCACCTTCGCCTCGTACGTAGCGCTCCACCACACCCGCAGCGGCTGCACGGCGTGCTCTTGACCCATCATCAACAACGACAACGACTCGACGCGCGTTCCTGATGAGCCGTCATCACCCTCGTGCAACCGGCACAACTTCGCCTTCTGCTCGCAGCCCGTCTCCTTCACCGCCGGCAGCTCGATGCACTCGGCGAGCGCGCGCGCATCTTTCGACGAGAGCTGAGGCTTCTTCTGCTTCTTGACCCACGTCTGCACCGCGTTCAGCCGCTCGGAGGCATCTTCCGCCGCCAGCGAAGGTGCAGGCGAGGCGCTCAGCACCGCCGCCAGTGAAGCGCACACCATCACTGGCAGACGCCCGTGGTGGTGTTGCACATCTGACCGGTCGCGCAGGCTGAGAGGGCCCCGGTGTTGGTGCAACGCGGCCGGCAAAAGCCGGGGTTGGCCGAGTTGGGTGATGGCGCGCAGACGTAGCCGGTGCGGCAGGTGCTCTGCTGGCCAACCCGGGCACAGTTCGCACGGCAGCTGCTCTGAGCGGCGCCGAAGAAACTCTCGGTGATGCACACGCTGCCACCCGCGCACGCGCTGCCGCCGCACGTCGCGGTGCAGTAGCCGCCGGTGTAGCCGGTGGGCTGACCACCCAGGTTCTCCTGAAGACAGAACGCGCTGACGGGCGGCTGGCATTGCTGCGAGGTGGTGCACGCGCTGCCCACCAGAGCTCCCGTGCCCGCGTCCTGCATGGGAAACCCGCCGTCAAAGGGGGAACCCCCGTCGACGCCACCAGGCAGGCAGAGGCCGCTCATGCAGTTCTGGCCCGTCGGGCAACGCATGCACATCTGACCTGCGAGGCCGCAGGCCAAACGCGACTGACCGCTCTGGCACTGGCCGTTGGCGCAGCAGCCCGAGGGGCAGCTGGTCACGTCACACGCAGCTGAGCCGCACATGCCGTTCCGGCACGTCTGACCCATCGGGCACTGCGCGCAGGCCTGGCCCTGGGTTCCGCAGGAGAAACGCGACTGCTGGTTTGCCGCGACGCAGAAGTTGTTCGTGCAACAACCCGCGCAGGACTGCGGGCCGCAGGCGCCCATCGTGCAGGCGCCGTTCACGCACTGCTCACCGACGTTGCAGTTGCGGCATTGGTTGCCGCCGGTGCCGCAAGCAAAGACGGACGTGCCGTCCTGGCAGTTGCCCAGGCCATCGCGGCAATTGCAGAGGGCGCCTCCGCCTCCTCCGCTGCCTCCACCAAGTCCGCCTCCGACTCCGCCCCCGATGCCACCGCCGGCTCCGCCTCCCAGACCACCGCCGACTCCGCCTCCCAGACCACCGCCGGTGCCTCCTCCGCTGGCCGTACCGCCTCCGGTTCCTCTCGCCACGCAGCGCGTCGATACGCAGACGCCTGCATCGGCGCAGTCGAGGTCACGCAGACACTCCGCTTCGGAGACGGGGGCGAAGCAGGCGGTCAGAGAGATGCTGATCAGCAGCGGCAAGACGTGGCGAATCATGGGGAACTCCTCTGGGGCGGCCACCCGAAAGAGTCGAGTCTTCACACTGCATGACGCAGCAGTGCAAGGGGTTTGCCCTCTCCCCGACCCTCAGCGGCACTCAGGTCTTCATTCTCGAGGTGTGCTCGTGCGGCTCACTGGCTTCACCCGACACGGCCTGCTTGAGCAACCTCGTCACCTGAGGGCCCAACACGTCCAACTCGGTCGAGGTGTACTTCTCACCCCCGAACAAACGGATCTGCGCACGCTGCCGTGCGAGCATCACCGCGTCTTGCGCAAAGATGCGCGTGGCCACCGGCGCGACGAAGGGCTTCACCAACCAGCCCGGCACCGGCAACCGCAACGTCACCACCGCGAACACCAGGCACGCGTCGTCGGACACCGGCGTGAACGCGGTGGTGGCCACCACGTGACTGCGCTCACCCAGGCGGTACTCCACCTGGGCGATGCACGGCAGGAGGAAACGGTCGACATGCTCCACCACGCCCCCCTGCGGCGCGAGCAGCCACCCCACCAGGCCGCGGGGTGCGGGCTCGCCATGAAAGTGCGCCTCGACTGAGCGCGCGTGCCGCTTCACCACCACCTCGATGACGTTCTTCTTCTCTTCGGTGCGGAACAGCCCACCGTGGAGGAACGCGGTGTGCGGCACGTCGAGCGTATTTTCGACGGCGGCGTGCAGCGAGGCCTCGACGCGGAACTCGCGGCGCACCGTGGAATACGCCCGGTCGTCGAGGTGCGGAAAACGAAAAGGGCCTTCCTGCGGCGCTTCCACCCCGCTGGTCGCGTACACCCAGATGAAGCCGTCCAGCTCGCGGCAGGCAAACCGTTCCGCGCAGCGGCTCTTGAGTGAGACCTCGCCCTCCACCAGGCCCGGCACCGCCACGCACTGCCCTGCGCCGTCGAAACGCCACCCGTGGTACGCGCACTCGAGTTCGCCAGAACGCACCCGGCCCATCGAGAGCGGCACGTTGCGATGCGGGCACCGATCGAGCAGCGCCGTGGCCACCCCACCCCGGGCGCGGAACAACACCAGCGGCTTGTTCTGAAGGGTCACCGCTCGCGGCGTGCCCCCCAGCTCAACGCTGGTGCAGGCGATGAACCAGGCGTCGGGTTGCACCTGGCCTGGTGGGGGAACGGGGCTCACCTTCTGACTGTACAGCGCGCCTGACCGCTGCGCCTCAGGTCGAGCTATAGACCGAGCGGTGAAGGTGCTCTGCCCCCAGTGCGAACGGCTGCTCGAGCTCGAGGTGTTTCGCGTCGACGGGCCGGCGTTGATCATCACCTGCAGCCGCTGCGGCATCGAGAACCGGGTGGAGCGCGTCTCCGCGGCGGCCAGTCAGGTCAGCGGCGGAAGCGCCACGCGTGCGCCTTCACTCCCGCCGCGCGTGTCACTCGCTTCGACGGAGGGCGGCAGCAACGTGGTGGTGCTGCGCACCGTCAGCCACGAGGCCACCCAGAAGGCGGCGAGGGCGGCCGACGAAGGGCCGTTCGCGGTGCCCGAAGGGGTGTGCCCCAAGTGCATCTCTGCGCGGATCGCGACGAGCTCGTGCCCGCACTGCGGCATTCTCTACGAGAGCTTCGATGAGGCGCAGGTGCTGCTGCCCCCGTGGCTGCGGGAGGAATGGGTCGCGGTGCTGCGCGACTGGGCCAACGAGTCGAAACACAGCCTGCTGCGGCGCAAGGCCCAGCAGGTCGATGCGCTCGCGATGCTCGGAAGGCTCTATCGGGTTCGCCAGGCCTTCGTGCCGGAAGACCCGGTGGCCGAAGAGGGCCGCGCCGACGTGCTCCGGCTCGC
>JAYTAT010000619.1:0-3463 GCA_043737315.1 Archangium sp. | reverse complement strand
ACTTCCCGGTATCGAACGGAACGCGGGTGTCTTCTTTGGAAGGGCCCGGGGCGCCGGCATCGACTTCCTCCATCGTCTGGCCGGCGTCCGGCGCTTCCATCTGACCCGCATCCGGCGCGCCTGCGTCGACGTCGACCATGCCTGCATCGGGCTCGACCGGGCCCGCATCGACGGGTTCGACCACACCTGCATCGGTGCCGTTGGGAGAGGTTACGCAGCCATTGCCCGTGATGCGCGAGTCCATCGTGCCGCGGCCGTCGGTGGCCGTGTTGAACCAGGGGCTCCAGCGGTTGCGGTAGCGGTTCACCTTGTCGAGCATGGTCTGCGAGAGCGCGGTCTGCCCGGGCGCGAGCACCACGATGAACGCCACTCTCCAACAACGCCGCGCAGCCGGCGACGCGGGAATGCGCGAGCCCATCGCCCGGATGACCTCGTCGGCGGTGATGTCGTGGCGCGTGTACCCAGTCACCGTCATACCGCTCGAGGTCCGGCCGAACGCGATTACATCGCGCCCCTTCCCGGGGTTCGCGGGATCTTCGAGCACCATCATCGGATCCACTTCATTCGGCGCACGCAGGCCCATCAGGTACTGATCGATGTGGCTGTACTTTCGCGGACAGCCTCGAAGATTGAAGCTGCCGTTGCCCAGATCGGTGATGCAGCTGCCGTACATGACGGAGCGGCTGTCTGCGAGTTGGCTGTAGTGCTGGTTGGGCGAACCACCCTGCCCCATGTCGTCTGCACCCGCGAAGCCGCGAATGAAGTGCTGGCGCATGCGGCCATCGTTCTGATCGAACTCGATGCCCATCAACCAGTGGTGGCCGTACTCGTGGCCCATCATCTCGATGCCGGTGAGGCTGCTGACTCCGGGGATCTGAAAACCCAGCGAGGGGGACCAGTCGGAGTCGGGGTTCGACGGCAACGCCTCAGGCCCCGGGGGCCCGAACAGCGACTGGGTGCGGCCCAGCGTGCCCATGAAGACGCATTGGCCGAGCTTGGTGGAGTTGTAGGTGGTGACCGAGGGCGAGTTGGCGCGGGCGTAGCCAGAGCCGTCGCTGCGTACCGGGGAACCCTGCCAGACGTTGTCGAGATCGGTCAGCGTCTCAGACGCAGCAAAGGAGATCACGCCGTCGAAAGAGTCGGGCAGGCCACCGGCTCGTGCGGCGTTGAAGGCCGCGCGGCAGAACTGCTCCTGCTTGCTCGGGAAGATCGCCATGCTGTCCATGCCGATGAGCGCGTTGATCGAGCCGGTGGGATCCTGCACGACGAGGATGTCGCCGACCTGTGCGATCTGCGCCTGGGCGGCTGCGGAGAACGTGACGAGCAGCGCGAGCGTACGGAACCGAGTGACCATGAAACCTCCGGCAAAAAAGGTTTCGCTGTAGACCACGGCGGCGCCTGAGGCTGCAAGTGGCTGCCCTCCTTAAGGATTTTCTCTCAAGAGATGAGAATTGAGGGGCCCCTCACCCTGAGCCTCTCCCCCCCCTGAGGAGAGGGGATATAGATGCGAAATGTCGCGTCTTGGATGGCTGGTGTGCCTGGCGTTCTTGAGTGGCTGCCCTCCGATCAACTCAACGCCGTGCAGTGATGACGCGCAGTGCAGCGCAGATCAACGCTGCCGCCGGGGCGCGTGCGGCCCCCTTTGTCTTGACGACACGGACTGCGGTGACACGCAGGTCTGTCTGACCAACGGCACCTGCGGTGCGCGGCCCGAGTGCACCAGCGCCACCGATTGCGCGAACGGCTTCACCTGCAACCAGGGCCGCTGCCAGTGTGAAGACGACAGCGCGTGCGCGGCCAATCAGCAATGCACCAACGGCGCCTGCCAGACCCGGCCCCGCTGCACCGACGACGCTGACTGCATCGGCACGGGCGCTCGCTGCGAAGTGACGCAGGGGCTGTGCCTGCCCGTCTGCAACATGCCGCAAGACTGTGCGCCCACGCTCGACCCACGCGTCGCGTTCGCCCTCTACACCTGCAGCATGGGCACCTGCACCCGGCGCTGCACGCAGGATCTCCAGTGTGGCGGTCAGAGCCTGATCTGCCGAAACGGCCTGTGCACCAAGGCCGACTGCGCGCAGGCGAGCGACTGCCCCGCAGGTCAGCTTTGTACGTCGGCCACCTTCGGCCGCTGCGAGGCGTACAGCACGTGCACCCGCACGCCCGACTGCATGCGGAACTACGAGTGCAAACGGTTCCCCGCAAACCAGTGCCCGCCGGGTTTCGATTGTTCGCAGTCGATCTGCCAGGAGCTCCAGCGATGTCTTGCTGACGCCGACTGCGTCTCTGGAGTGCCGGGCACCATGGGCTCTGCGCCCACCGGCTACTGCGAAGAAGGTCACTGCCAACCCAGCCCCACCTGCGTGGTCAGCCAGCAGTGCAGCACGGGCAAGACCTGCATCGGCGGGCTCTGTGTTCCGGCGGTCTGCCGCGGTCACCTGGAATGCGGCGGCGGCAAGGCCTGCGTCGATGGCGCGTGTGTCACCGCCCCCGACGCGCAGGACATCGACGGCATGCGGCTCTCGCCCACCACCGGCTTTCTCATCGAGGGCGATGCGCTGCAGCTTCACCTGATCGTCTTCCGCCTCGATGGCACCAGCTACCCGCTCGAGTCCGCCACCTTTTCCGTGAAAGACGCGATGGGCATGCCCTCTCTCAACGCGACGGTGAGCAGCTCGGGCCAGGTGAGCGCGGTGATGGCGGGTGAAGTGCGAATTCGCGCGTCGGTCACGGGCAGCGCGTTGATGACCAACGAGGTTCAGCTGACCATCATCCCGCGCGTGATGATGGGCCGGCGGGTGATCATCATCGACACCTCCACCGGTGGCCCGGTCGCAGGCGTCACCGTACGCGCGTGCCCTGCCAACGGCTGCACCACGCCCACCGATGTGATCACCACCGCGCAAGGCATCGCCGAGTTCCCGCTGCTCGACGGCACGGCGACGACCTTCACGGCGGTGCCTTCTGGGCTGCGCACCGATGGCCTGCCTGCCCTCGAGCGCGCTTCGATTCTCAACACCACGGCCACCGACGTGATGATTCCCCTGCGCGAGAACCCGGTGCGCAACACCGCGGGCTTCAGCGCCAGCGTGTCGTTCTCAGACGTGAGCACCGTGGGTACCTACTGGGCGGGCTTCGTCACCGCGTCGGCCTCAGACATTCCTTCGCTCACCGCGCAGGGCCTGCTGGGCGAGAACTTCCAGGTCGAGATCCCCGGCGTGGGCCAGCAGGTGCCCGTGCCCGGCGCGCTGGTGCTCTACACCTCGCCCGCCCTCGGCTTCCCCCAGGAGGTCAAACCGCGCTCGCTGGCCTTCGCCCAGCCGGGTATTTCGCGCCATGTGCAGGCGTGGGCGGGCCGCGCGTATCTCGAGTCGGCCTTCGCCCTGCGTTCGGTCGACGTGCTCTCGTACCTGGGCGCCTTCGACTACGCGCAGCAGCCCGGCATCGCTTTCAGCGCGAAGCC
>JAYTAT010000618.1:0-3463 GCA_043737315.1 Archangium sp. | reverse complement strand
GGCCTTCCGCCGCGGGCAATCGGTGGAACGCCTGAAACACCCGCTCCCAGTCGGCCTGCGGAATGCCCGGCCCGTTGTCTGAAAACCGCAACACCGCGGCGCCGTCTTCATCCCTGCCACTCACCTGAAACAGGACTGGCTGTCGCCGACCGTACTTCCACGCATTGCGCAGCACGTTCTGCACCAGCACCCTGATCAACTGCGCATCCAGCTGCTGCACCGCCATGCGCTCCAACCCCTCGCACCGCACCTCCACCACCGCGTCGATCGCCAGCGTGGCGTCATCTTCCAGCAGCGCCTGCAGTGAGCTGAACGAGAACGGCTCACGGCGAGGCACCCAGCGGCCCGACTCGAGGCGGTTGAACGAAAGAATGTTCTCCACCAGAAACCCCAGCCCATCGGCCGCCACCACGAGACGTCTGGGGTAGTCCTTCGCGGCCGTCTCTGCGCCCAGCTTGCGCTCCAGCGTCTCTGCCATCAGCCGGATGCCGGCGAGCGGCGTGCGCAGCTCATGGCTCACCGTCGCGATGAACTCGCGCTGCAGGCGCAGCGTCTCTTCCTTGCGCCGTTCCGCCAGGCGAGCGAGCAACACCACCCCCAGCCCCAGCACCAGGGTCACCCCGAGCAGCACGGTCTTCCACCACAGCGCGGTGCGCAGCGCCGTGTGGGCTGTCTCGAGCCGCGGGCTCTGAAGGCGCAACCCCACCAGGCGCTGACCTCGCGGCAGCGTGAGCGCGCTGACCTGCTCGCTGCTCTCCAACGCGCCCCGCTTGATGAACGTCTTCTGCACGTCGGCCAACCGCTCGCGGAGATTTATCTGCACGCCGCGCGTTTCACCCCCCCGCTGCACCATCAACCAACCACCCACGAGCAGCGGCCTGGGCGCGGCCACCACTGACACCTCCGTGTTGTGCAGCCCCCGTTGGCAGGCGGCCGCGAAACGTTCCGTCTTGAGGCCCCGCTCATCGCCCCGGCGCTGCACCTCGACGCACGCGCGCGCCGCGGTCTTCTTCTCGAGCCACGGCCACGCGCGCAGCACCAGGCTCTGCGCGGGTTCGCCCAGGAACTGATCAGGCGCGACGTTCAAGACCGAGCGCAGCAGCCCCAGCCGCACCACGGGATGGATCGCCGGCTGCCCCAACACCTCTTCGAGCACCGGGTTCCACACCGCGCTGCCGGCTGTCACCGGTTCTCCCTGACCCACCGTGCGCAGGCCACTGCGAGCCGCGTCGATGGACTCGAGCGCGCGGAAGGCGGCCGCTGCGTCACCGGTGCGGGTCACCACCTCACCCGCTGCCCGGGGCAATCGCGGGAAGTACTGCACGCCGTCACGCACCAGCAGCAGGCCGTCGTCTTCCAGCAGCGGCAACGTCTCCATCGCCTCGAGCCGCGCTTCGGCCACGTCGAGCGCGCCGAGCAGCTCTTCGTCGAGCGCCTCCATGGCCCGCACTTCACGCAGGCTGCGTTCGGCCTCGAGCGCCGCCGCGCCTTCCCGCGCCTCGGCGATGAAGAGCAACTCGAAACCCACCAGCGCCGCCAGCAGCAATGCAAAGCCCGCCCGGGGCCCGAAGGTGATCAGGTGGTGCAGCACGAAGGCATTCTGGCTCGACGGCGCGCCCGGGTTGCTTCATCGTTCCTTCACGGGAAAAAAAAGAGGCCGGCTGGCAGCTCGCCAACCGGCCCTACTCACTTCACGGTGCGACGCCCCTTAAGGGATGGCGGCGTTGATGGTGAAGTCGCCTTCGTTATTCGCCCACGCGGCGATCTGAATCAGCACGGTCTTCGTGGTGGCGCCGGTGTTCGCGTAGGTGGCCACGTCGACTTCACCCGGGTCGCCGGTGTCATCTTTGGCGATGCAGGCCGTGACGCCCGAACACATCGTGACCGGCTCGATGACGTTGATGATGGTGTCCAACCCCATCACGGGCGTGACGGTGATGGTGGCCGTCTTCATCGCGGGGATGTCGAGCTGGTAGAAGACGTCGCGCTTCTGCGAGGCAGTGCCGGCGCAGGTCGCCGAAGCGCCCATGCTGAACAGCAGGGTGGGCGCCGCCGAGTTGGTGGTGCCGTTGGTGAGCATGTTCGCAGTCAGCGTCTGCGGCGCCGCGCACACATCATTCGGAGGCGGAGGCGGGATGGCGCTGCTGGTGGCGGTGACGGTGAAGGTCGCGCCCAGCTGTGCGGCGTCGGCGGTCGAGACCTGCACCAGCACGGCGATGGCAGCGGTGCCGGTGTTGTCGTACTTCGCAGTGGCGGGTGTGCCGCCCGTGGACGACGAGCCTGACTTGCAGGTCGCCACCATCGAGCACGCGCCCGCGAAGATGTTGACGGCCAGGTCGTCGGTGGGCGTGGTGGCAGCGACCGTGAGGCGCTGACCGGGCTGCACCATGGCTGAGTAGAAGACGTCGCCGTCGCCGACCGTGTTGGCGCACCCCATGCTGCCGGCCGCGAAGGTGAGGTCGGACAGCGCGCCCACCGTCGTGCCGTTGCTCGCCGTGGCGTTCACCAGGGGGATGGCCCCGGTGCAGGTGTCGTTGGCCGGAGGCGGCGGGATCATCGCCAGCGTCGCGCTGATCGAGAAGGCCGCGCCCACGCCAGCGTTCGCAGTGGCGACCGCAACCAGCACGGTCACTTCAGCGGTGCCGCGGTTCTCGAAGCGCGCCGAAGCCGGGGTGCCGGTGGTCTGCGACAAACCACGTTTGCAAGCGGCGACGTCGGTGCAGGCACCCTCGAAGATGTTGAGGCCGATGACGGTCATCGCAGCGGAGGTGGTCGCGTTGACGGTGAGGCGCTGACCTGCGGGCACCCGAACGGAATAGAAGACATCGCCCAGGCCCGTGGTGTTGACGCAGGTGTTGGGCATGGCGTAGCTGATGTCGGGAGTCGCCCCCAACGTCGTCTCGGTCGCCAGCGCGGTGCCGGTGGTGGGCAGGGCGGTGGCGGTGGTGCAGGTGTCGTTGCCCGGCGCCGCGGGGAGCGCAGTGGTGGTGACCGTCACCGTGAAGGCGCCCTGGTCGGTGGCCCAGACGCCGGTCTCCACTTGTTCCACGCCCGGCCAGCCCGACTCGACCACGTAAAGCAGTTCGACCGGGTTGGTGGTGTAGTTGGTGTAGGCGACCACTTCAGCAAGGGTGAGGTCGGCGGGCACGTCGTTGAGCGGGTCGGCCGACGAGGCGATGCAGCGCGCTTCAGTGGTGACGCCGCCGTCGGGGCCGGTGCCCGCGAGGCCGCAGTTCGAGGCAGGCAGCGCGACCAGGTACGTCGCAGGGTCGTAGGCCGGGGTGGCCATCGACGAGCCGTTGCCGCCCATGCCCTGGAGCGAGAGCTGGATGCGGCTGCGCGCGGGAACGGTGACTTTGTAGACGACGTCGGCGCCGGGGTGCGCGCTGTAGTTGTTGCAGCCGTCGCCCGCGGAGTCGCGCGCCAGGTTGAGGTCGCTGGTCTTGCCGATGGTGGTGCCGGA
>JAYTAT010000617.1:0-3464 GCA_043737315.1 Archangium sp. | reverse complement strand
GGACGAACTCGCCAAGCGCGGCCGGCGGGTAAAAGTCGGCCAATCGCTGCCGCCCGACGAGCTCGCCGAATGGCTCCTCACGGCCGGCTACCAGCGGGTCGACTCCGTGGAGTACCCCGGCGAGTTCGGCAAACGCGGTGGCATCCTCGACCTGTTCCCGCCCGACGCCACCGATCCCGTGCGGCTCGAATTCTTCGGCGATGACTTGGAGTCGATCCGCCAGTTCGCCGCACAGACGCAACGCAGCCTCGACAAGAAGACCGAACTGCTGATCCTGGGCGCCTTCGACCCGCACGCCGGCCGGGGCGGGCTGGGCTTCCTGCTCGATTACTTCCCGGCCGGTTCGGTGGTCGCCCTGCTCGAATCGGGTGATCTTAAGGAACAGGGTCGCCACTTCTTCGAGCGTGTCGCCAACCCCGCCGGTCTGTTCAGCCCCGCCGGCGCGTTCGAGCAGTTGATGAAACTGCCGACGGTGGCGATCTCGGCGATGCCGCGGCCGAGCGTCGAAGCGACGGCCCACTTGCGCGTGGAAAGCATCGAACGGTTCAGCGGCAACGTGTTGCGCGTCCGCGAGGAATTGGACACGATTGCGGGCACTGGCGACACCGGCACCCACGTCTGGATCGCCTGCCAGACGGAATCCGAAATCCACCGGTTGACGGACGTGCTCAAGGCGGGCCAACTCGCGGAAACGGGCCGGGTGACGCTGGTCTCGGGACACGTGAAGGCCGGGTTCCGGCTCGTCGATCTCGGCGTGTTGGTGCTCGGCAGCCACGAACTCTTCCACAAGGAGCTGCTGCCGCCGGGGGCCAAGCAGGCGACCAAAGCCACCGGCCGAAAGATCGAGTCGCGGGCCATCGACAGTTTCCTCGACCTCAACGACGGCGATTACGTCGTCCACGTGGCCCAGGGGATCGCCCGGTTCCGGGGGATGCGGACCCTCGAGAAGGGCGGGTTTCGGGGATCGGGTTTCGGGGATCGGGAAGAAGCTATCGTTTCGCCTACTCTCGCGATACCCGATCCCCGCAACCCGGAACCCGTGGAAGAGTTCCTGATCCTCGAGTTCCGCGACGGGGTGCTGCTGTACGTCCCCGCGACGCGGATCGACCTGATCCAGCGCTACGTCGGCGGCTCGCAGGGGGAGCCGAAACTGTCCAACCTCGGCGGGCAATCGTGGGGCCGGCAGAAGGACAAAATCTCCGAAGCGGTCATGGACATGGCCGCCGAGATGATCCAAGTGCAAGCGGTGCGGAACGCCATTCCGGGCCACGCCTACCCGGCCGATTCCGACTGGCAGCAGGAGTTCGAAGGGGCCTTCCCGTACCAAGAGACGCCCGACCAACTGACGGCCATCGCCGAGATCCGGGCCGACCTCGAGAAGCCGAAGCCGATGGACCGCCTCCTGTGCGGCGACGTCGGCTACGGCAAGACCGAAGTGGCGATGCGCGCGGTGTTCAAGGCGGTGCTCGATCGGAAGCAGGTGGCCTTGCTGGTGCCCACCACCCTGCTGGCCCATCAGCACTACTCGAGCTTCAAGCGCCGCTTCGAGGGCTACCCCGTCACGGTCGACGTGGTCTCTTCCATGCGCCGTCAGGGCGAGGTGCGCGAGACGCTGCAGAAGGCCAGAGAGGGCCGCATCGACGTGCTCATCGGCACGCACAAGCTGCTCAACAGCGAGGTGGGCTTCAAGGATCTGGGCCTGCTGGTCATCGACGAAGAGCAGAAGTTCGGCGTCAAGCAGAAGGAGAACTTGAAGCGCCTCAAGACCACGGTCGACACGCTCACGCTGACGGCCACTCCAATACCGCGCACGCTCAACATGGCGTTGTCGGGCATGAGAGATCTTTCGCTCATCACCACGCCGCCCGCCGATCGACGCGCCATTCGCACCTTCGTCAACAAGTTCGACCCGGAGCAGATCAAAGAGGCCATCACCCGCGAGGTGCAGCGCGGCGGGCAGGTCTACTTCATTCACAACCGCGTTCAGTCCATCCGCTCGATGGAGAAGCTGGTGCGCGAGCTGGTGCCCCACGTGACGCTGGTCGTCGCGCATGGCCAGATGGGCGAAGGTGAGCTCGAGAAGGCGATGCTCGAGTTCGTCGAGAAGCGCGCTCAGGTGCTGCTGGCCACCAGCATCGTCGAGAGCGGCATCGACATCTCGTCGGCCAACACGATGATCGTCAATCGGGCCGATCAATTCGGGCTCTCGCAGCTGTACCAATTGAGAGGGCGCGTGGGCCGCAGCAAGGAACGCGCATACGCCTATCTGCTGGTGCCGCACGGGAACACCATCACGAAGGACGCCGAGAAGCGCCTCGAGGTGCTGCAGGCGTTCACCGAGCTGGGCGCGGGCTTCAACATCGCCAGCCACGATCTCGAGATCCGCGGCGCGGGCAGCCTGCTGGGCAAGGAGCAGTCGGGCAGCATCGAGGCGGTGGGCTTCGAGCTGTATGCGCAGCTGCTCGAAGACGCGATCGCCGAGACCCGCGGTGAGCCAAGGAAGTTGCAGATCGAGCCCGACGTGAACCTGCCGCTCGCGGCATTCCTGCCCGAGTCGTACGTGCCCGACGTGCACCAGCGCCTGGTGCTCTACAAGCGTTACAGCCAGGCGCAGTCGTCAGATGAGCTCGAGGATCTGCGCGTGGAGTGCGTGGATCGTTTCGGTGATGCGCCCGAAGAGCTCGACGCGCTTCAAGACGTGATGATGCTCAAGATCGATCTGCGCAAGCTCGCGCTGCGGCAGATGGATGGTGGGCCGGGGCGCCTGGTGGTGACGCTGGGCGGTGACGCGCGGCTCGACGGCGGAAAGCTGGCGAAGTTGGTGCAGAAGTCGAAGGGCCTCTATCGGCTCACGCCCGATCTCAAGCTGGTGGTGAAGCTCGACAGCTCGGTGACCAGTCATGACTTTGTCCCCGCAGCCCGAAAGGTGATGCGGGATCTGCAGGGCTGCGCGCTCTTTTGACGGGGCACGCGCGGGGCGAAATCCCTGACGCGTCATGCACTTGCCAATGAGTCGAGACGAATCCACCTGCAGCCCGGCACCCTCGGCCGGGTCGACTCAACTGCCCGTCATCAGCGGAAAACAGCTCAGGCCAGCCAGTTGCAATGTGGATGGGCATGCTGAACGCCGCCCTCACCGCGTTGCTTCTCACCGCTGCACCGCCCCTGGTGACGGCCGAGGGCGTGGCGCTCGACGAAGCGGGCCGCGAGCCGTGGTCGGCTCCGTTCATCGGCGTGCAGCTCGACGTGGGGGTGCCTGACGGCATCGGCGCTTCGTTGGTGGTGACCCCGGGCCGCTTCTTCCGCGTGTCGGTCGGAGGCCTGAGCAACGGCGTCGGTGCGGGCGTGCGGTTGGGCCTGACCCTGGTCGCATTCCCTTCTTCGATCTTCCGCCCGATTCTCGGCGTTGACGGCGGCTACGTGTTCGGCGGCCAGGCCGCGTGGTTACCCAGGCTCATCGAAGA
>JAYTAT010000616.1:0-3464 GCA_043737315.1 Archangium sp. | reverse complement strand
TGTTGTTCTCTGCCACGACCTCAGCCGGGTAGACCGGCACGGAGACCGTGTAGACGAAGCGGCCCGTCTGATCGGGTGTGAAGGTGAACTTCACCGTCTGCGTTTCATCGTCGGTCTTGAAGGTGGCGATCTTCGTGGCGACGATCTGCCCTTCGCGTTTGAGCACCACCTGCACGGCCTGGTCACCAAAGCCGCGGCCATGCAGCTCGACCTCGGCCGAGATCGAGTTGCGCACGAACGCGAAGTCATCGACCTTCACCGCTTCGATGGCCAGATCGGTCAGACCACCCTTCCCCACCGCGACCGTGGTGACCGGAACGCCGAGCGCCTCGAGCATCTGCTTCGGGCGTCCGGTCAGGCCACCGGCAAGATCGGCGTTGTCCACTCCGTCGCTGAAGAGGATGACGCCCGAGAGCTTGCGCGCCCCGCCGCTGTCACCGGCTTTGATCGCTCTGAGCGCCGCGAAGAGATCCGTACGGCTCGCGCGCGGAGGCTGGCTGAGCATCGATTCGGGATTGATGGGCGAGAGCTCGGGATCGAAGCCCCACGTCTCGAAGGCGTAGCGATCTTCGAGCGCCTTCATGTCGGGAGCGAGCGACTCGAGCGCCCTAGCGACCGCGTCGTTGCGAGAAGGCCCGCGGCTCTCCACCGGAAAGCCCATCGAGCCCGAACGATCCACCAGCACGGCGACGCGATTCTTCACGCGCGCGACCTGCAGCCGGCGCAACCCCGGTTCGAGCAGGAAAAACAACGCACTGATTCCGGCGAGCACGCGCAACGTCCACAGAATCCACCTTCGCCTGCGGGTCGCTTCCGTGCGCACGCCCCAACACGCGAACACCACGCCGAGAATCAGCGCGATGACGAGCGCAATCAACGCCGCCAGAGGCAACGGTGAGAGGCTGACGAGCTTCCACTGGTCGAAGGCCTCCATCACCGCCGCCGATTCATGATGACCGGCAGATGCACGGCGTCATCTTTGTAGTCGAGGCACAACGCGTACATCACGAGGTTGAGCGCGAGCCGGGTGGCCACTTCACGTTGCCGCTGACCGCCCGGGGAAGGCTCGAACTCCCAGGTGCCAGAGACATCGCGGTTGAGCGCACCCATCACGTCGTTCTGCGAATACACGACGGCCGCGCGTTTGTTGATGAGACACGCGTCGAGGTTGGGCTTGTTGAGGAAGCGGCCCGGCGCGCTGTCGAGCAGGAAGAACGACTTGAAGATGACGTGCGTGGCAGGGAGCGCAGCTGGCGGCGACTGCGGCAACACACGCGCCATTTCCCGGCGAAACGAAGCGTCGAAACCCGCCCCATCAGAGCCATCGTTCGCGTCGGCGAAGAGAAAGCCGCCGAAGGTGAGGTAGCGCCGCAAGCTCTCGACTTCAGCCTGCGAGAACGGGGGGAATTCACCGTCTGACGAGAGGTAGAGAAACGGATGCTCGAACAACCGGGGACTGTCGAGTGCCAACGGGTGGGCTTCGAGCTGCACTTCGACCGAGGTGCGGCGCTGCAGCTCCCAGGCGAGCCGTCGGAGACCTGAAGCGCGCACGTCCCACCGGCCACCGTGCTTGACGATGGCGGGAATGAAGCGGGAAGCATCACCGAAAGCGCGCGCTGAGAAGGGCAACGCACCAGCGGCGGCAAGAAGTGCGCGGCGCGAGAGCATGAGGAATCGCGGTGAAACGACCATTGGCGCGTTGTTGTTCCCGCGGGGCACGAGGTTCATATAGCCCGTCTCCTCAGGGATCGCCTTGAACTGACGCGTCCAATGCACGCGACTGCGAAATGGGTTATCCGCAGCGCCATGGCCAAGGGCAACAAGCAGGACCAGAGCCGCTCCGTGCTGAACCTCTCGTTCGAGGCATTTCAGCGCGGTGATTCGGTGCAGGCGCGCGAGCTTGCGAAAGCGGTGCTGGCGGGCAAGGTCGGTAAAGACGACGAGAAGGTCGCCGTCGAGTTGGCGAAGAAGCTGTCGATCGAAGGTGCCGTGGTTGCCGAGAACCCCACGGCCGTGGCCAACGAACTCATCAGCCGCACCATCGTGCCCCCCCGCCCGTATCTCTTCGTGGCCGCTGTTGCAGCGACGTTCATCGGCCTCGTGATCCTCGCCGCCTGGCGCTACTGAGCGGCGCTTCGACGTGGAGAAAATCCAGAGCGCCTTCGAGCCGTATCGCCACCTCGACCCCGTGGGGTGGGTCGGTGTCTTTCGTTTTCTGCCGGTGTGGGGCGGGCTCGTCGCCATCGCCGTCGGCGCGTTGATGATGTTGTTCGGCGGCCGGCAGTTGTTCCGGCTCGTGGCAGGACCCCTGGGAGCGCTGATCGCCGCCGTCTGGGCAGGGCCGCTCGCGGCGCGCCTGGGTTTTGGGGCGAGCATCCGGCAGATCACCCTGGTCGCCACCATCGGCTTGCTGGGGGCCGGGTTGATCTGGCCGCCCATCGTGGTGTTCTTTGCTTTCGGTGTCCCCGCGGGCCTGGTGGGGGGGCAGATCGCCGGCCCGAACGACTGGTTGCTCGGGTTCGGCCCGGGGTTCTTTCTCGGGGGCGCGGCAGGCGTGGTGATGCATCGCCTGGTCGGGTCGATTCTCTCGGCAGCGGTGGGCGCGTGGGTGATGGTGCTGGGCATGCTCTCGACGCTCAGCCCCTGGGTCTCAGGCGTGAACTGGCTGGCAAGCAACCCCATCGCGGTGCTTTCGGTGGCTGGTGTCTTCGCCGCGGGCGGCGCCGTGTTTCAAATCTTCGTGCGCCCCTCGGAAGAGGAGGCCACGGCTCGCCGCCTCGAGAAGGCGATCGCGAAGAAGCGTGCCAAGGAGCAGAAGGCCACTGAGGAGCGCTGGGCGAAGTACAACAACAGTAAGAAGTGACGCCTCACGAGCGTTTCTGCTAGCTGCCGCAGGTCATGGCGAAGGCCCAGCGCAAGGAAGACGACGTGAAAACCGACGCGGTCACAGCCCCGGTGGATGCGCCCTGGCAGGCCCCTCCGAAGATGGGCCGCGTCTCACGGGCGGTGATCATCGGCGTGGTGGCGCTCATCAACCTGCCGATGATTCATTACTTCGTCTTCCGCTCGGCGCCCAGGGCGACGGAGACCCTGCCCTTCCGCGACGACTACTCGAACCCGGCCACGGTCTCAGAGAAGTACTTCAGCACCGGCGGTCTGTGGCGTTCGGTCGAAGGCGCGCTGCTCTCGCCGGGCGTGAAGAACAACCCGCTCTGGCTCAAGGCGAGCCTGCCCAACGACGTGGCGGTGGAGTTCGACGTGAAGTCGATGTCCCCCGAGGGCGACATCAAGGTGGAGATCTTCGGCGACGGCACCGACCACGCGTCGGGCTACGTGCTGATTCACGGCGGCTGGAACAACTCCCTGAGCATCATCGCGCGCCTCGATGAGCACGCACCGTCGTTCACCACGCTTCAGGCGCAGGCGGCCGGGCAAGACCTCGTCGCGGCGGGCCTCTACCGAAA
>JAYTAT010000615.1:0-3466 GCA_043737315.1 Archangium sp. | reverse complement strand
GCCAGGTCCGGTAAATAACCCGGTACCCGGTACAGCACCAATTTCACTTGCCTGCACTAATTGAAAAGGAGCGGCATCGTAGCAAACGTTGGGAACAGCTGTGAACCGTACTTGGCCAGCGCGCTGGTGAAGGCGTGGGGCAAAGGCGAGTGGATCGACCAGAGCGATCCGAAGGCGCACCACGAGGCCTCGTTGCTGCGGCTGTCCATCGACAAGGCGCACGCGAAGTTGGGTTGGCAGGGGCGAATGGCATGCGGGCTGCGCACGCCGATGGGCTCACCCTTTGCCAGCGAACGAATGCAGTCGGGCACGATGCGATCGGCGGCCCAGTCACCACCACCGATGACGTTGCCGGCGCGCGCCGAAGCGATGCCCACGCCGTGCTCGGCCAACTTCGCAGGTGAAAAGAAGCTGCGCCGCCACGACGAGGTCACCAGCTCGGTGGCGCCCTTGCTCATCGAGTACGGATCGAACCCGCCCATCGCGTCGTCTTCGCGATAGCCATAGACCCACTCGCGATTTTCGTAACACTTGTCGCTCGAGACCACGACGACTGCGCAGCGCTGCTTCGTGACGCGAATCGCCTCGAGCACGTGCGCAGTGCCGTTGATGTTCGTCTCGATCGTCGCCAGCGGCTCGGCGTAGCTCTTGCGCACCAGCGCCTGGGCAGCGAGGTGGAAGACGATGTCGGGTTTGCACGCCTCGACCGCCTCACGTACCTGCCCGAACTGGCGCACGTCGGCCACGCGGTGATCGCACGATGCGGCCACGCCAGCGGTGGTGAAGAGCGAGCCCGCCTCTGGCTCGAGCGCCAGACCCGTGACCTTCGCGCCCAACCGCTCGAGCCACAAGGTCAGCCACGCGCCCTTGAAGCCGGTGTGCCCGGTGAGCAGCACCTTCTTCCCGGCGTAGGTCGCACGCAGCTCAGCGGCGGTGGGGTTCACGGCCCGTCCATCCACGTCTTCCACGGCGCTTTGCCCGAGGCCCACAGCTCGTTGAGCATGTTGAACTCGCGAAGCGTGTCCATCGGCTGCCAGAAGCCCGTGTGGCGATACGCCTGCAGCTCATCTTTCTCAGAGAGTTGCCGCATCGGCTCCTGCTCCAGAGTGAGCTTCTTGTTGTTGGGCAGAACGTCCCAGATGCGCTTGCTGTCGCAGACGAAGAAGCCGCCGTTGATGAACCCTTCGGTGGCCTGCGGCTTCTCGTTGAACTCCGAGACCGCCTCGCCATTGAGACGCATCTCGCCGAATCGGCCGGGGGGCCGCACGGCGGTGACGGAGCAGGCCTTGCCATGGCCGCGGTGGAAGGCGAGCAGCTTGCTCACGTCGACGTCGGAGACCCCGTCGCCGTAGGTCAGGCAGAACAGCTCGTCGTTCTCGACGTACTTGCGGATCGCAGCGACACGGCCACCGGTCATGGTGTCTTCGCCAGTCTCAGCCAGGATGACCTTCCAGTCTTCTTCTCCGCTGCCGCCGATCTCCACGGCGTGGTGCTTGCCCATGGTGACCGTCACATCGGAGGTCATCGCGCGGTAGTTGAGGAAGAACTCCTTGATGACCCAGCTCTTGTAGCCGAGGCAGAGCACGAACTCGGTGATGCCGTGAGCCGCGTACATCTTCATGATGTGCCAGACCATCGGCTTGCCGCCGATGGGCAGCATGGGCTTGGGCATCGACTCGCTGGCTTCGCGAATACGGGTGCCCTGCCCTCCGCACAGAATGACCGCCTTGATTCCCATCACCGCACCTGGGGGAAGGGCACCGGCACGACGAACTTGCCGCCAGCCTGTTTGTACTTGTCCTGCTGCTTGACGATCTCGTCGAAGAAGTTCCACGCGAGCACGAGCAGGTGCGCGGGCTTCTCTTCGATCACCTTCTCCACGCCCACCACGGGAATGTGCATGCCCGGCATCAGCTTGCCCACCTTGTAGGGGCTGCGATCGGCGGTCCACGAGAGGAGGTCGGTGCCGATGCCGCAGTAATTGGTCAGCACCACGCCCTTGGCGGCGGCGCCGTACGCGGCCAGGGTGCCCTTCTTCTTCAGGTCGGTGAGGAACTCGGGCACCAGGGTTTTGAGCTTGCGAGTGCCTTCAGCAAACGCGTGCAGCTTCTCGTTCGCGGTGTAGCCCTGGGCCTTTTCCATCGCCAGGTACTGTGCGACCGAGGGCTTCGCCGGCCCCTTTCGCTTGCCGCGGGCGATCAGGCTGCCGCCGTGGAGCGGGATTTCTTCGACGTCCCACAACACCATGCCCGCCTCTTTGAAGAGCCGGTCGAGCGCCGTCACGGAGAAGTACGAGAGGTGCTCGTGATAAATCGTGTCGAACTCGAGGTGGTCGACCATCGGCTTCAAGTACGGCGCCTCGACGTGGAAGATGCCGTCGTCCGACAGCCAGTGCTTCACGCCCTTCACGAAGTCGACCAGGTCGGGCACGTGGGCGAGCACGTTGCGCGCCATGATGAGCTCAGCAGGCCCGTGCTTGTCGCGGAGCGCCTGGCCCATCGCGAAGTTGAAGAACTCGGCCACCGTGGGCACGCCGTCTTTGTTCGCGACCTCGGCGATGTTCTTCGCGGGCTCCACGCCGAGCACCCGGCAGTGCGAGCGGAACGGCTTCAAGATGCAGCCGTCGTTGCTGGCGAGCTCGGCGACCAGATGCTTCTGCTCGAGGAAGATTTCGGTGGTGTACCGCGCGGCGAGCTGTTCGCCCCAGCGCACGATCGTCTCGGACATCGAGGAGAAGTAGATGTAGTCGGTGAAGACGTCTTTGGGGTCGAGCTGGTGGGTCAGCTGCACGTGCGAGCACGTGGCGCAAAACGCGATCGCCAGCGGGGCCTTCGTCTCGCGCGCGATGTCAGCGGCGCCCGAGAGGAAACTGTTCACCGGCGGCATGTCGCCCAGAGAGAGAATGGGCTCGAGTTTCGTCTGCCCGCAGATGCGGCAGTGGGGGATGGGAGTGGCCATGTTTTCAGTTCACTTTCGAGAGGAGCGCGGTGCGCTCCCGGGTGAGCAACTCCAGCAGCGGAGGATGATGCAGTTCGTGTCGGGTCGATCGAAGGCGTACGCGCTCCGGCCGGGGCGCAATCTGGCCCGAGTCCTGCCACGGGACCTCGACGATTTCCACGTTCGGGAGCGCAAGGCCAGCCGTCAGCGTCGCGGCCCACTGGGCCTTGGTGAGCACCTCAGGTCCGGTGAGGTGGGCGATGCCCGTCAGCCCCCGGTCGAGCAGGTCGAGTGACGAGGCGGCCAGCCACCGCGACCAGGTCGGCATGCCGGCCTGGGCCGTCGGCACTTTGAGCGGTATGCGCTGCGCAGAGGCGTCGATCACCCGGTACATGAAGTTTTTCCGCCGGGCCTCGGCCCCGAAGACGTAGCTGGTGCGGGCGATGAGGCTCTTGCCGCGCTCGAGGAGCATCGTCTCGACCTCACGTTTGTGTTTCGCGTAGACGCTCAAGGGGTGCGTCGGCGCGCT
>JAYTAT010000614.1:0-8521 GCA_043737315.1 Archangium sp. | reverse complement strand
CCTGCGCTGGGCTGCTCCAACAGCTCGACGAGATCGCCCTCGAGAACGCGGGTCTTCTCCTGCATCACCACCGCATCGGCGCCCGGCGGCAGCGGCGCACCTGTCATGATTCGCGCGCAGGTGCCGGCCACCACCCGCTGTTTGGGCGTGTCTCCCGCGAAAATTCGCTCGGTGATTTTCAGCAGCCTCGAGGCATCACCCGAGACCACGGCATACCCATCCATCGCGGAATTGTCCCAGGGCGGCAGCGTGCGGCGCGCGACGATCGGGGCCGTCACGCTGCGCCCGATCGCGTCTTCGATCTGCACTTCTTCAGGGGGGAGCGGGTCGACGAAGCTGAGGATGCGCTCTCGGGCTTCATCCACGGAAATAAGCGGCATCCGCGCTCCATGCCGATTTCACGCGTGAAAACCAATAGGAATTGCAGGGATTTGGCTTGACGCGAACCCTCAAGATCAACTATGCGACTTCACCCCAGCCCAAGGAGACAGCGTTGGCCAAGAAGAAGGCGAAACCCGCTGCCGCGCAGAAGAAGGCGAAGCCGGCACCCCAGAAGAAGATTGAAAAGGCCGCCAAGGTCCTGAAACTCAAGGGCAAAGCTGCGAAGCCTGCGAAGGTTTCCGCACCGCCCAAAGCGGCGAAGCTGCCGCCCCGTGAGGTTGTTTCGGAGCCGGTGAAGCCGGCAGGCAAAGCCCCGAAGAGCCTCAAGGGCCAGGTGCCTCCGCCTTCCGTCAGCGCGCCTCCGCGTCGCGCCGATGGCTGGCTGGGGCCCATGCCCGACAAGCCGATGCCGCGGTCGACCAAGCTCCCGCCTGAAGCCAACCTGCTCACCAAACGCGAGATGGAGCAGGCCCTCACGGTCGGCGAACGCGGCGTGATCGGCGAAGGCAGCATGAAGGGCAAGCTGGTGCTCTACCAGGGCTTCCCGTTCCTCGAGGTCATCGGCCGCGACAAACGCGAGCTGTGGTTCCTGCTCCAGGGGCCCGATCAAGAAGTGCTGCCCGCGTATGCGGACCACAAGGTCTCGGTGTCGGGCCTGGTGAAGCGGTACCACAACTACGGCGGCTCGGTCGACGTGCGGAAGTACTCCGCCAAGAAGCCGGAAGCCGAAGTGGTGGCTGCGGTCGAGATCCCCGAGGCCGCGAAGCTGCGCCTGCTCTCGCCCGGTGAAGTGGCCACCATCGCCAACCCCGGCATGTCGGTGGGCGTGAAGGGCTTCGCGACGCTCCGCGGCCGTCTTGAGATGAACGCCGAGGAGTACTACCTGGTGGTGTCCAACCCCGGCACCCGCCAGCAGGTCGCCTTCACCCTCGAGGGCAAGGCCAGCAAGGGCCTCAAGAAGTACATCGGCGAGGTGGTGGTCGCGACCGGCGTGGTGGAGAAGTCCACCGGCTGGGGCGGTCGCATCGTGTGCGAGATCTGCGAGCCCCGCGCTCCGGAATATCCTCCCGTCGCGCGTGAGACGATCGACGTGGTCGAGGTCGAGGCGTCGGGTACGGGCCAGGCACGTGAAGCCAACGTGAAGCTCAACCACGGCCTCACCGTGAAGCTGCCTGAGAAGCAGGGTCACGTCTGGGCCATCGAGCCGCAGACGGCCAAGCGCGTCAGCTTGCGTGAAGTGAACGTGAACCACCCGTCCTCGGGCTCGCCGGTGCGCGAGTTCTTCTTCACGCCCCGCAACCCGGGCATGCAAGAGATCGAGTTCTTCCTGGGCAAGGTGCACAACCCCATGCAGGTCGCGCGCACGTTCAAGGTGATCGCGCACGTGAAGTCTCCGGAGGTCGTCTCGTGAAGCAACTCGTGCTGGCTCTGGCAGTGCTCGTCTCAGGCAGCGCACTGGCTCAGGAGATTGGTACGGAGATCACCCCCAGCACGCCGTCGTCGGGTGTGCAGCAGCAGCCGGCTCAGAACACCCCGCCCCCGGCCGACCAGCCGAAGAGCGGCTACGTCTACAAGCCGAAGGGCTCCGAGAACACCACCGGCGGTGAGTCGGGCTTCGCGGGCTCCAAGGCCTCCGCCTCGAGCGGCGACTTCGGCATTCGCGCGGGTTTTGGCGGAGGCATGACCCTGCCTTCGCTCACTGCCACCGCGGCGGCGCCTCTCGCGGCACCCAGCGTGGGCATCGCGTTCTTCGCAGGCGATGCGTTCAAGCTGCTGTTCGATCTCGGCTTCGGTCTGGTGCTCAACAGCAACCCTTCGTTTGCGATGAACGCGACGGTGGGCTTCGACTACCTCTTCCGCACCCCGGCAGAGGCCATGCGCCCCTTCGTTCACGTGGCGGCATCGTTTCTTCTGGGCGGCAACGGCTCGACCATCGGCCTGGGCGCGCAGCTGGGCTTCGGGGCAGAGTACTTTTTCACCCGTGAGTTCGCGGTGAACGCGCGCTTGCTCCTCGCCGTGCCGATGGCGTTGTCGAACAGCTTCCTGCTCGGGCTCTTCACGTTCCAGCCCGGAGTCGGTGGTACCTGGTACTTCTGAGCAGCCTGGTCAGACAAGCAGGACCGGCCGCGTCAAAGCGGTCAGGCGGGCCAGACGACCTCGCATCGCGAGGACGCTGGCCCGTTTTACTTTTACTCAAAACTTCCCAAATCGTGTCCCGCTCACCTTCGCGTGGCGCCCGACACTTCGAAACGGATACATCTCCAAGTGGCAATCGACTCTGAACAAATCTTGAAACTCGTGAGCACCGCCGGACGCCCCGTGGGCATCCAGGAGCTCCTTCGTGCCGGTGGTTTCAACCCCGGCGAGCAGACCGCGGTCAAACGCGTCTTGCGCGACCTCGTAAAAGAAGGTCGCCTGACCCGCGACGGCAAACGCTTCGTGCCCGCTGATGAGAAGCCCAAAGCAAAATCGGGCCCCGCGTGGGGTGGCAAGCCCCCGGCGATCGTCCGGGCGCAGCGCGGCGTGAAGCCCAGGGCGCGCCGGCTCGAACCCGCGGCGGCGCCTGCGCCGGTGAAGAGCAAGAAGGGCCCGCCGGCCACCCGATCGACGCGGGGGGGCAAGACCGTCATCGGCATCATTCACCACCACCGCGATGGCTTCGCGTTCGTCAAGCCGATCGTCGGGCAAGACTCTGAAGATCTCTTCATTCCGCCCGATGAGACGCGAAAGACGCTCGATAACGATCAGGTGGTGGTGGAGATCGTGCCCGGCCAGGGTGGCCGCACCGCGGGCCGGGTGATCGAGGTCACTTCGCGCACCAGGCAGCTCGTGGTGGGCACCTACGAAGAGAACGCACGCCAGGCCTGGGTCGAGCCGCGCGAAAAAGAGCTCGGCAACATTCGCGTTCCCAAGACGCAGATCGCTCGCCCCGGTGACGTGGTGAAGGTGCGGCTGGGCGTGGGCACCGCGTTGTTCCAGGGCTCCAACGAGCTGACCGGCGAAGTGGCCGGCTCGCTGGGCTCGGCAGACGATCACTCGATCGAAGTGCTCTCGGTGGCGTTCTCCAAGGGCTTCCACGACGAGTTCCCGCCCGAGGTGATGGACGAGGCCGACGCGATCCCGTTGGACGTGAGCGAGTCGGAAGCGCGCACTGAACACCGGCGCGATCTGCGCAAGCTGCCGCTGATCACCATCGATGGTGAAGACGCGCGTGACTTTGACGACGCGGTGTATTGCGAGAGTCACGCCCGCGGAACCCGGCTGGTGGTGGCCATCGCCGACGTCTCTCACTACGTGCAGCAAGACACCGCGCTCGATGCCGAGGCGCTGCGCCGGGCGACGTCGGTCTATCTGCCCAGCCGCGTGCTCCCCATGTTGCCGGAGCGCTTGTCGAACGGCATCTGCTCGCTCAAGCCCGACGTCGACCGGCTCTGCATGGTCGCCGACATGGTGATCGACCCCAGCGGCGTGACGCTCGAGACCGAGGTCTACCCGGGCGTGATGCGCAGCGCCGCGCGGTGCACGTACACCGAGGTGCACGACGTACTGGCCGGCCAGAAAGTACCCGGCCGCACGGAGCTCAAGGGGCAGTTCGACAGGCTCTACACGTTGTCGACCACGCTGACCGCCATGCGGCTCGAGCGCGGCGCGATCGACTTCGACCTGCCAGAGCAGAAGGTCGAGCTCAAAGAAGATGGCCTGCCCGACAAGCTCGTGCGCCGTGAACGGTGGGAAAGCCACCGCCTGGTCGAAGAGTGCATGCTGGCGGCGAACGAGGCCGTCGCGCGCTTCTTCCGCGAGAAAGAGCTGCCGACGGTCAATCGCTACCACGGTGACCCCGATGAAGAGCGGCAGGACATGTTCCTCAAGCTGCTCGGCGCGTACGGCATCACGCCTCCGACCGGGGAGTTCACCTCGAAGTCGATGAACGAAGTGCTCAAGCAGCTCGAGGGGCACCCTGAACAGCGCGCGCTCAACCAGCTCGCCCTGCGCTCGATGATGCAGGCGGTCTACTCGTCGAAGAACACCGGTCACTACGGCCTGGGCGCCGAGGACTATCTTCACTTCACCTCGCCCATCCGCCGCTATCCCGACTTGCTGGTGCACCGGCTGCTCAAGGAGCTGTGGGGCCGCGGCAAGAAGCGTCCGTCAGAAGAGCAGCTTGAAGCAGAGAGCGAGCGGCTCGAGGTGTTGTCCGTGCAGTGCTCCGAGCGTGAGCGCGCAGCGATGCAGGTCGAGCGTGAGGTGAACCAGCTCTACTCGTGCCTGCTGCTGAAGGATCGTGTCGGTGAAGAACACCCCGGCGTGGTGTGCGGCTTGTCTGAGAACGGCTTCTTCGTGCAGCTCGACGAGCTGTGGGTCGAAGGCTTCGTGCGCGGCGAGTCGGTGTTCCCCGACTTCGAGTTCGATCAGTCGACCTATCGGATCAACTTCGGCAACGGCCTGGTGGTGAAGGTCGGCTTGCCCTGCAAGGTGCAGATCGCCTCCGTCAACATGGAGCGCAAACAGATCGACTACTCGGTGGTCGAGCTGGAAGGCGCAGAGGTCGAGGTGCAGGAGTTCGACTCTTCGCGGCCGCCGTCACGAGGCAAGCCGTCGCGTAAGAACGAGCGGGGTGGTGGCCGGGCCGCGAAGGGTGGTGGCCGCTCGGGCGCGAAGTCGTCGCAATCGCGAGCGGGTGCGATGAAGGCCGTGTCGGATCGTTTCTCGGGGCCCAAGCCCAAGTCGCGTTTCGGTGCCCAGAAGCCGAGCGATCGCGGCACGCCGAAGTCGGGTGGCGGCAAGTTCGGAGCGAAGTCTGCGGGAGCGGCGAAGTCGTCGAGCCGCTTCGGTGGCGGGGCTCCGGCGGCGCGTGGTGATCGTCCGTACCGATCGCAGGATCGGGGTGGCCGTTTCGGGAAGGGTGAGGTGCCTGCGTCAGTGCGGCCGACCCATCCGAGCCCGGGTCGAGGTGGAAGCAGAACGCCGGGGGCCGAGACGGCCGACGCGGGGACTACGCGCCGGTTCGATCGCGGGTCGACGGAGGAAGCCCGTCCTTCGCGGCGCATGGAGCAGCGCCGGGTGGGACCCCCTCCGCAGGCCTGGGAAAAGAAGGTGCCCGTGGAATCCACGGAAGAGGAGCCGAAGCCGAAGGGCGGCTTCGACGCGCGCGCGACGCTCGATCGTCTCTGGAAAGAGCGCGGCGGCGGCGGTGGCGGGCGAAAGCGCTGACCTGCCTCCCTCTCCCGCTTTGGGAGAGGGTCAAGTCGGTCGATGGAACGCGCAGCGCTTTTTTTTCAGCCGCGGGCTCTGAGCGCGCTGACGATCATGCGCGAGGCCGGGCTGCGGTTAAGCGTGTAGAAATGAATGCCAGGTGCGCCTCGAGCGAGCAGCTCGGAGCACTGCAGGGTCGCGTGCGCCACGCCCAGCTGCATCACCGCCTGCGGATCGTCCTTCACTTTTTCCAGCTCGAGCTGCAGCCGCATCGGCACCGTCGCGCCGCACATGCGCACGAAACGATTGACCTGCTCGTAGTTGGTGATCGGCATGATCCCCGGAACGATGGGCGCGTTCACGCCCAGCCGGCGCGCCCGTTCGACGAAGTCGAAGTAGAACGCGTTGTCGAAGAAGAGCTGGGTGACCACGAAGTCAGCGCCCTCATCGACCTTGTGCTTCAGGTTCTTGAGGTCAGTCTCTTTGGAGCTCTCCAAATGGCCTTCGGGGTTGCCCGCCACGCCCACTGAAAACCCCAGATCCCGCTCGCGAATGTACGAGACCAGCTCGCTTGCGTAGGAAAAGCCGCCCTCTGCCGACTGGAAGTTCGTCTGGCCCCTGGGCGGATCACCCCGAAGCGCCAGCACGTTCTCGATGCGCGCCGCGGCGAGGCGATCGAGCACGCTGCCGATCTCGTCGCGGGTGTGGCCGACACAGGTGAGGTGGGCCATCGGCTCGATGCCGGTGCGCTCCTTGATGTGCGTGACCAGCTCGATGGTGCGATCGCGCGTGCTGCCCCCCGCGCCATAGGTGACCGACACGAAGCCGGGCTCGAGTGATCGCAGATCTTCTAACGTCTCCCAGAGCTGCTTCTCGCCCTCAGGCGTCTTGGGAGGGAAGAACTCGAACGAGAAGCACGGCTTCGAGGGGTTGAGGCAGGTGCGGATCTTCACCTTGCTTTCTTCTCACGTTGAAGAAAGTGCGTCACTGGGTATGGTGCCCGCGGCTTTTACAGAGGAGAAATCATGACGCGAAGCACCCCACTCAACGCGGCGCACCGAAAGCTCGGCGGCCGCATGGTCGACTTCGCAGGCTGGGACATGCCCGTGCAGTACGACGGCCTCATTCAAGAACACGAACGTGTGCGCACCGGCGTCGGCCTGTTCGACGTCAGCCACATGGGCGAGGTCGAGTTCAAGGGCCCCGGCGCGCTCGAAGAAGCCAACCGCCTCATCACCAACGACCTCGCGAAGTGCGCAGACGGCCAGGCGGTCTACGCCGGCCTGCTCAACGAGAAGGGCACCTTCGTCGACGACGTGGTCGCCTACCGCTTCTCGCCCGAACACATCTTCATCTGCGTCAACGCCAGCAACGCCGACAAGGACTTCGCCTGGATGGCGGAGAACTCCAGGAAGGTGAAGCCGGTCAACCGCTCCAACGACTTCGCGCAGATCGCAGTGCAGGGTCCCAAGGCGTTCGGGGTGGTGCAGCGGCTCTGCCCGAAGTCGCTCGAAGGCGTGGGCACCTACCGCTTCACCACAGGCGACGTGGCCGGCGTGCCCTGCATCATCTCGCGCACGGGCTACACGGGCGAAGACGGCTTCGAGCTGTACTGCCCGCCCGACAAGGCCGAGGCGCTCTGGTACGCGATCCTCGAGGCCGGCAAGCCCGAAGCCGCAGCTCCCGCGGGGCTGGGCGCGCGTGACTCGCTGCGCACCGAGATGAAGTACGCGCTCTACGGCAACGACATCGACGACGCGCACACGCCGCTGGAAGCAGGCCTGGGCTGGATCGTGAAGCTCGACAAGGGCGACTTCATCGGCAAGTCGGTGCTGGTGGCGCAGAAGGCCGCCGGCGTGCCGCGGAAGCTGGTCGGCTTCGAGATGATCGACATCGGCATTCCGCGCGCTCACTACGCGATCACCAAAGACGGCGAGAAGGTCGGAGAGGTCACCAGCGGCACCATGGGGCCGTCGATCAAGAAGGCGGTGGGCATCGGTTACGTGCCCACGTCGCTCTCTGCCGAAGGCAGCACGTTCAACGTGGACATTCGCGGTCGTGCAGCAGCGGCGCGCGTCGTGAAGACTCCGTTCTACAAGAAACCCTGAAGAGGATTTTCCAATGAGCAACTACCCGAGCGAACTCAAGTACACGAAGGATCACGAGTGGGCGAAGAAGGCCGGCTCCAACATCGTGGTGGGCGTCACCTTTCACGCGCAGGACGCGCTGGGCGCGGTGGTCTACGTCGAGCTGCCCAAGGTGGGCTCCACGGTGACAGCGCACGCGTCGTTCGGCGTGATCGAGTCGACCAAGGCAGTCTCCGAGCTGTTCGCTCCGGTGACCGGCAAGGTCACGAAGATCAACGACGAGGTGACCGCGAACCCCGGCTCGGTGAACGACGATCCGTACAAGGCGTGGCTCATCGAGATCGAGCCCGCGACCCCGTCTGACTTCGACGCGCTGCTGGATCAGGCGACGTACGTCAGCTCGCTCGACGCGGCGAAGTGATTCATGCGCCGCGCGCTCTACGCCGGCTCCTTCGATCCCACGACGAACGGGCACCTGTGGGTGGTGGAGCAGGGCGCTCAGCTCTTCGATGAGCTGATCGTCGTGATCGGTCAGAACCCGTCGAAGAAGGGGAACTGGCCGGTCGATGAGCGCGTGGCGATTTTGACGGAGTGCTGCTCACACCTTCGCAACGTGCAGGTGCGGCGGTTCGATGGCCGGTACCTCGTGCGCGTGGCCGCGGACCTGGGCGCGAAGTACCTGCTGCGTGGCGTGCGGAACGCGACTGACTTCGCCTACGAGCAGACCATTCGAAACGTGAACAGCGATCTCGAACCGTCGGTCGAGACGATCTTCGTGATGACGCCCAAAGAGATCGCTGAGGTCAGCTCTTCCACCGTGCGCGGCATGGTGGGCTTCGAGGGCTGGGAAGACGTGGTCA
>JAYTAT010000613.1:0-8538 GCA_043737315.1 Archangium sp. | reverse complement strand
CGAAGAAGAAGCCTAAGGCGACGCGTGACAACACCATCACTTCCTCTCACGGCGGCCCGGCCACCCCTTCGACATCGACCAACGCTCGCGCCAGGTCGAGTTGGATCAAGAGAACCATCAGACAAGACACGAGTCTGCAACGCGCGGTGACCTTCCACAGCTGCCCGATAGTCCTGTTCGAAGACGAGCCATCTGGCGCGAGCCCTTTCGCTCGGGAGAAAAGAATGTCGAGCTCAGCCTGCAGCTGCGCCCGTTCTGCCTCGAGCTGCGCCAGCGCGCGCACCGTCGGCGCACGCGCGACGTCGAGCTGCGGCGCAGGCGTGATGCCCAGCGGCACGGTGATGCCCACCTGCACGTCGTTGTTCACCGGCGTCTCGCGGCGCTGACGAAAGCGCACCTGGAACTCAGGCCGCGGGAGTCGTTTGGCGCCCGCGTTGCGCTCGAGGGCCTGGGTCACCTGAACCTTCGTGCGCAGGGCTTCGAGACGAGGCTGGGCTTCGAGGCGCTTCTCCAGCGTATCCATCGAAGGCAGCGGTGGCGGCGCGTCGGGGAGCGCAGAAGGAATGGGTGAGACCGGTTGCCCCACCAGCCACGCGACCGATCGTGCTGCCTTCAGGCGCGAAAACTGCCAGCGGAGGATCTCCTGGCGCGCGTCGGTCACACCCAGCAGCGCCATGTTCACTTCGATCTGCGTGCCGCCGCCCTGGTCGAGCCGGCGCTTGAGCACCCAGAGCAGCTTCTCGCGGCTGCGCAGCGCTTCCTGGCTGAGCTTCTCGTGGGCGGCTCCGGTGACGTCGAGCCAGGCCAGGCGAACTTCTTTGAGCACTCGCCAGCTGCTGGCCGCAAGCTCGTAGCGGGCTTGCACCACGCGCGCTTCGGCCGCATCGCCGCCATGTTTCCATTCCCAGGGGTTGGGTGGGCGCCAGGACAGACCGGCGAATCAGCTGAAGTCGCCGCCGAGGTTTTCGACGTCGTTCAGGCGCGCCCGGAGCTTTGGCATTTCCCAGTCGTGCGCGAGCGGCACCGAGGCTTGTTCGACTTCGACCTCGGCGCGCATGACTTTGAGATCGGCGTTGTGCTGCAAGGCCAGCGCGAGCGCTTCATCGAGTGTCACTTCGGGGGGCGATGCAGCCAGCAACGCGACGAGGGTCAGCAGCATCAGTCCGTCACCTCGATGGTTCTAGAACTGCACATAGAGACGTTCACCTGCTTGCCACTCCACTTCGCCTTCGACCTGGATCACGGCGCGCCGCCCCCATCGCGGCCACTGCGGCGACAGCCAGCTGCGCACGGGCAGCTGTTCGACCGAGGGCCCGACCTCGACCACGTGGCCCACGAGCTTCTGACTCATCAACCCGCGTGAAGCGCGAACGGTCAGCTGCAGCCCGGGCGTGAGCCCTCGCGCACGCTCTTCAGGAACCGTCGCCACCAGGTGACCCGAACGGCCCCGCACCACGCGCACCACTTCGGTCCCGCAGACACCACGTCGCCTATCGGATGCACCAGCATGCCCACGATGCCATCGACCGGCGCACGCACTTCGTACTGGGCGAGCTGATACTCGAGTTCAGCCAGCATCTGAATGGGGCCCCATGCCGCTCTCGAGGCGCTCCAGTGGCACCCAGTACTTGAACTCGAAGCGCTCGAATGACTGAGTCGCGCTCATCTATTTCTCGTTGGTCGCGCCCGGCGAGCGGGAGCGGACCTCGAACGCGCCGGCGCCGTCGAACGCGCGTGCCCATGACGAGCCGGTCGAAGCGGCGGCAGGCGGGAGCACCTGCTGCAACATCGTCTCACTCGTGGGCGTGAGCAGCGTGACCGTGTCGCCGTTGGCCTGCGAGAGCCCGAACTCACCGCGCACGCACGGCGTCACCATGGGGGGACAATCGGTCTCGAGGAACACGGTGAAGTAGCCGCGCGGTTCGATGCGCGTGCCTGCCGCGAAACGCAGGGCAGTCGGGTAGCGCACGCCCGCATCGTCCGCATCGGTGAGGCCGTGACTCGAGAGGTCGATCGCCGTGTCACTCGCGTTGAACAGCTCGACGAAATCGCCCCCGCTGCCGGCCAGTTCGTTGATCACCAGGCCCGCATCACTGCACTTGCCCGACACGCAGGGGCCCGGCGGTGGACCACAACCGATGGCGAGCGACACGAAGAGGCACAAGGCGCGGGGCGACATCACCCAATCGTGACACGAATTCAGCGCGTGAGCGCCTCGACGTGTTCGCGCGCTTCTGGGAACTGGGCGAGCAGCACGTCGCGTTTTCCCAGCTGAAAATCGGAGAACTCGAAGCCCGGTGAGACGGTGCAGCCCACCAGGCTGTAGCGCGAGCCGGGTGCAGGCAAGGCGCCGAACCAGGTGCCCGCGGACACCACGTGCTGCAGCAGCTCGCCCCGAGCAGGTCCGAGCCTCGTCACCTTCGCCGGCGCGCCCGGTTGCAGCTCAATCACGAGCAGCGGGTCGCCGACATAGAAGTGCCAGACCTCATCGGCGTCGATGCGATGGAGCAGGGAGCGCTGACCTTCGGGGAGCAGAAAGTAGATGGCGGTCGAGAGGCTTCGGCTCGTGCCGGGAATGGTTTGGTGGGAGCGGTACGTTTCGCGGAAGTAGCCACCTTCGGGGTGCGGGGTGAGCTGGTAGTCGGTGATCAGCTGATTCATGAGGGGCAGGTTAGGCCCTCACCGCTGCTGAGTTGATTTTTTGCGGCGTGACGACCTCGTGAGCGCAGGAGCATCGGCTTGCCGGGGCACGCCCGGTGCACCTGCTTGTCTGGGGGCCATTCTTGAAGACTGCGCTGGTGCTGAGCGGGGGTGGCGCGCGAGGCGCCTACGAAGCCGGGGTCATCTCGTTTCTGCGCGACGAGCTCGAGCCCAGACTGGGCCGGCCGCTGCGCCTCGACATTCTGTGTGGCACTTCAGTGGGTGCCCTGACCGCCTGCGCGCTCGCCGCCACTGCCGACAGGCCCTCGCGCCAGGGTCTCGAATTGGTGAAGTTCTGGTCGTCGCTTTCTCTGAAGCAGGTGCTCCGTTTCGGAGTGTCAGATCTCGTGCGCACGTTGCGCGAGCAGGGTGGTGGAGGTTTGGCGAACCCCGAGGGCATGCGCGCGCTTTTGGGCTCCATCGCGTGGAGGAACATCGGGCGCAACATCCGCGATGGCCTGCTGGAAGCGTTGTCGATCTGCGCCACGCGCGTCTCTGACGGCCGCACCACGCTCTTCGTGCAGCAGCAAAAGCCGCTGGGCCCGGTGTGGCTCGACAACCCGCACTTCGAGTCGATCCGCGCGCGCATCGGGCCTCGTCACGTGCTCGCTTCCGCGGCGATGCCGGTGCTCTTCACCCCGGTCGAGATGGGCGGCGAACTCTACCTCGACGGTGGGCTGCGCATGAACGTGCCGGTGAGCCCTGCGTTGCGCCTGGGCGCGCAGCGGGTGGTGGTGATCTCGCTGCAACCGCAAGGCTCGCGGGTCAGGGTGGTGCCGCCCCTGCCAGTGCGGCCGACCGCGCTCTTCCTCGCGGGCAAGGCGATCAACTCGCTCTTGCAGGACAGGCTCGATCAAGACGTCGAGAACATGCGGCGCATCAATTCGATCATCGAAGAGGGCTACGCCGCGTTCGGGGCCGAGTTCACCCACTCGATGAATCGTGCACTCGATGCGCACCGCACCACTCCGCTGCGCTACGTGCGCAACATGTCGGTGCGGCCCTCGCGGGATCTGGGGGTCATCGCAGCGCAGTGCGTGCGCAGCCGCGATTTTTTACGACGGCATCCCCTGGTGCCCGGGTTGGTGCTCTCGCTGCTCGGGGGGCACGGCTCGCAAGACAGCGCTGATCTCGCGTCGTACCTGCTGTTCGACCCCGGCTTCGCCGAAGAGTTGATCGCGCTGGGCCGCTCTGATGCGCGCGCGCATGAAGACGAGTGGGCGCGCTTCTTCGATGACACGCCCCTGTGCGACGCGGAAGCAGCCGAGCTCGATCGAGCCGCGTTCACTTCGAGGTCAGCGCCTTCAGCCACTCTTGCAGCCCGCGGAACTGGATGACGAAGGGGTTGGCGCCTGCGTACGGCCTCTCCCAGCCCAGCGACAGTTTGCCGGGCTCGGGGCGGTAAGTGCCGAACCACTTGTCCCACAGCATGAACGTCGCGCCGTAGTTCGAGTCGGCGTACGCACGATCGCCGGCGTGGTGCACCCGGTGATTCGAGGGCGTGTTGAGGAATCGATCGAGCAGCGGAAGGCGGCCGATCACCTCGGTGTGACACCACAGCTGCGAGGCGTGGTTCAGCTCGACCACGATGAACACCGCGAGCGGCGGCGCGCCCAGCAGCACCAGGGGCACGTAGAAGAAGTCGTCCATCACGCGCTGAATCCAACCCAGGCGCAGCGCTGAGGTGAGCGAGAGATCGGTGCTCGCGTGGTGCGGAGCGTGGAGCGCCCAGCCCAGCCGGGTGCCGTGAAGCAGCCGGTGACGTGCGTAGTAGAAGAGGTCCACCACCACGTAGAGCAGCACCCAGGTCAGCGGGTGCAACGGCCAGGTGAACGGCGCGAACGTGGCGGCGGCCGAAAAGACCAGCCAACGAAAACCGCCGCTGGCCGTGCGCAAGACCAGCTCGAACGACCACATGCCCAGGTTGACGGTGATGGTGCGTTTGTCGACCGGGCGATCGAAGACCAGGTGACGCACCGCCGATTCGAGGAAGGCGAGCGTGATGAGCCCCGCGGCCAACCCCAGACTCAGCCCGCGGAACCACAGATAAAGAGGGCTGACCTCACCTCCCACACACCACCGCGATGAAGAAGACGAAGCCCACCAGGAGCAGGCCGAAGAAGGCGATCAACCCGGCGAACACCTTGAACACGACGCTGATGCCGCCTTTGCCTTTACGATTCGTCGGCTCCTGCATGATGAGGCAGACCTTACACCACCTCCCTGCTTTAAACGCAGAGGGACCGGGGCCGTGGTACCGGGTCACCGCCGAGGGCCCGTTCTTCATCTCCGTTCCGGGCGGTTCGTACCTCTTCGTGCGCTTCGCGCCGGGGTATGTCACGCACAGTAAGAAGGTCGTCCTCTCGGGTGGAGATCAAGCCATCGTTCACGTCGACCTGCAAAAGGCCTCCCGTTGAAGCGCGCGTTGCTGCTGTTCTCGTTGATGACGTTGGCGGGGTGCCCCGAAGAGGCGCCGGTGCAGCCGTCGCCGGTGAAGGTGAAGGCCACGGTCGCGCAGCTCTCTGCAATCGCGGGCAAGGTCACCCTGACCCAAGGCGGCAAGACCGCGCCCGCGGTGGCAGGGCCGCTGCACGAAGGTGACGTGCTCGAGACCGGTGACGATGGTCACGCGCTGCTCGCGTCGCAGGGGCGCGAGGTCGAGCTGCTCGAGAACAGCCGTTTCCGGGTCGGCGCCACGCTGGCCGACCTCGATCTTTCCCTGGGCGAGCTGCTCTTCGAAGAGCTCGATGGCGGTGAGTTCAGCACACCGGCCGGTGCGGCCCGCGCAGGTGCAGGCAGCCGCGTGAAGCTGCAGACCCGCGATGGAGGTACCAGCTTCGAGGTCGACATCGGCACGCTCGAGCTGTTCGACCTCGCCGATGGCGGCAGCAACACCGTGAAGGCGGGTGAACGGTTCGTGGTCGGCGTGGGTGTGTTGTCGCTCGAAGATCTGCCGACGCCTCCGCCCCAGACGTTGAAGCCCAGAGTGAAGTTGACGCCGCGAGGCACCGTGATGCTCAAGCCGAAGTCGGGGCCGAACGCGAAGCTCGAAGCTGAGGGCCGCGAGCTCGAAGAGCCGGGCACGTTCACCGTCGACAAGAATGGTCAGCTCCGTGCGCAGCTCGAGGGCACCACCATCGAGTTCGATGGCGCGTCGAAGGGCAGCCTCGAGCCGGGCAGCGGCGATCCCCGCATGGGGGTCACCCTGGCGGCGGGTGGTGCGCGCATCTTCATGAAGGCGGGCGAGAGCGTGCTGCTCGGCGGCAAGAAGCCGCTGACCGTGCGCGCGAAGGTGACCTCGACGTTGCTGGTGACCTCGACGAAAGACGGCCCGCGGATCGAAGTGCTGGGTGGCGAAACCGAGGTCGCGCTCACGGGCGGGTTGCCCCGCAAGCTTTCGGCCTCGGAGGTCGCCACGCCCAGGGGCAGGGGTTTTGATACCGGCCGCAAGGGCGCTCCGATTCTCACGCTGCCCTCAGGCAAGAACAGCCGGGTGTACTGGGGCCGCGCGGGCGACGTCGCGCTCACCTTTCCTCCGGGCAAAGGCGTGCTGGAAGTCTCCCCTGATCCCCAATTCTCGAACCTGCTGGTGACGGCAGACGGCAGCGACCTGGTGGTGGTGCCCGCACCGCTCAAGGGCTCGCTCTATTGGCGGCGTCAGGGCGCCGAAGAAACCTCGGGCGCGAGATTCGAGCGTGATGAGAACGCGTCGGCCATGAGCGCGAAGTCGGACACCGTGGCAGAGACCGGCCTCAAGGCGACCGTGTACTTCCAGAGCGCGGTGCCCACGCTGACCTTCACCTTCCCACTCAAAGAGGGCGCGGCCTCGTGGCGCTTTCGGGCGTATTCGGTGGCCGACTTGAAGACGCCGGTGGTCGACCGCCGCGTCAATGAGAACCGCACGGTGGTCGATTCGGGGGCGCTGCGAGAAGGCAGCTACGTGTGGTCGGCCGTCGCGCAGGACAAGGCGGGCACGGAAGCGCCGGGCGGCCGCATGAACAAGATGGACATCGTGTTCGACAATTCGGTCACCCGGCTGGTGCTGTCGTCACCGCGTGACGGCGAGCGGGCGAACACAGCGGCGGGCGTGGCGCCTTTGGGGTCGCGGCTGTCGCTCAATGGAAAGAGCGTGCCGCTCGATTCGGCAGGGCGGTTCTCGGTGCCGCTGGGGAACGCGTCGGTGCTGGTCTTCAAGCTGGTCTCGAAGGAGGGGGCTGAGTCGCAGTGGGTGCGGCGGCTGGGAAGGTAGTCGGCCCTCTCCCCTCTCCCCGCTGGCGCAGCGAGAGGGAGGTACTGTACTAGTCTGCGCAGCGTGGAATCCCCCCCTGGAGGTCTGGTCGTCGAGCAGCTCACGCCCGTGAGGCATCGCGCTGGCTTCGAAGAGCTCGCGGGCGTCTCGGGTGGCCGTGAAGTCTCGGTCGGCGTCACCAACCCCGGGCTCTTCGCTGACGAGAACGCCTCCGCCTCGTTCGCCGTCGCCGTTCGGGGTGCGCTGCAGCTCACCCACCGCCACGTGGCCTCCACGCTCGCCGTGGAGACCGCCGGCCCGCGCCGGTGGGCGGTGTTGTGGGAACGTTTCCAGGGTCAGGCACTCGATCAGGTGCTCGCCGAACGCGGCACGGTGTTGCCCGACGAGGCAGTGAGCATCATCGTCGCGGTGGCGCAAGCCCTGAGCGCCGCGCACCAGGTCGGCGTGTTGCACGGCGGCCTCAGCCCCGAGTGGGTGACCCTGGTCTCTGGGCCGATGGGCCTCGACACGCGGCTCGCCGGTTTCGGCCTGGCGCTGCTGCCGTCATTCACCGGGGGCAAGAAGCCCACCATCGCCTCCGACATCGCGGCGCTCGGCTCGTTGCTCCACACGTTGCTCACGGGTGTGCCGCCGCAGGGCAAGGTGGGTCAGCTGCCGAACAACGCGTTGCACCTGGGCGCGCTGTTGACCAAGAGCCTGGGCATCGATGTCTCGGGCCGCTTCCGCAGCGTGGCAGAGTTCGAGAACGCGCTGGGTGAGGCCAATCGTACGCACGTCTCGGGTGGCTCCGTGCTGCCCGAAGGCAAGGCGAAACCCGGCGGCATCGCGCTGCGCACCCTGGGCCCGTGGGAACTGCAGTCGCTGCTGGGCGAAGGCTCGATGGGGCAGGTGTTCCTGGGCAAACACGCGCTGCTCGGCCGGCAGGCGGCGATCAAGGTGCTGCGCCCCGAGCAGTACCAGCGCGAAGACCTCATTCAGCGCTTCTTTCAAGAGGCGCGCTCGGTCAACCAGATCAACCACGAACACATCGTGGAAATCTCAGACTTCGGCAAGGAGCTCGACCCCGACGGCAAGCCGACCGCCGTCTACTTCGTGATGGAGTTGCTGCACGGCGAGACGCTGGGGGCCCGCATCGCGAAGGGGGCCCTGAAGATCGAGCGCGCGCTGCACGTCATCCGCCAGCTTGCGTCAGCGCTCGCCGCCGCGCATCGACTGGGCGTGGTGCACCGCGACGTGAAGACCGACAACGTGTTCCTCATCAAGCGGCAAGGCGATGCGGAATACGTGAAGGTGCTCGACTTCGGCGTCGCCAAGTTGACGCAGCCGACCTCTGCCGCGCCCACCGTCTCGACGATGGATGGCGCCATCATCGGTACACCCACCAGCATGTCGCCCGAGCAGGCCTCGGGGGGCGTCGTCGATCAACGCGCCGACATCTACGCGGTCGGCGTGCTGCTCTACCTGCTGCTGTCGGGCCGGCTGCCCATCGACGCAGACACCTTCGGCAAGTTGATCGCGCTGCTGCTCACCAAGCCTCCGCCGCCGTTGCCGCCGAAGAACCCGCTGGGTGAGACCATCTCGCCCGGGCT
>JAYTAT010000612.1:0-8549 GCA_043737315.1 Archangium sp. | reverse complement strand
AGCGACTCACCTGGCTTGCCGACGGCGCGTGGGAATGGCGCTTCCCCACCGTGGTCGCCCCCCGCTACCTCGGCGCGCAGGGCCGCGTGGCTGATCATTCGCAGATCTCCGTCGACGTGGCTGACGCCGGGTTGCCGGTCAAGCTCTCGCTCTCGATGGCCATTCGCGATCGACTGCCCGAGAACAGCCGGCCCGAGAGCCCCAGCCACACGCTGCACTCGGGCCGAGGGCTGCAACGAACTGACGTGACCTTCGCAGATGAACGCGGCGCGGGGCTCGATCGAGACGTGGTGGTGCGCTGGAAAGTGGCGGGCCTGCAGGTGGGCACCGAGCTTGACGTGAGCCGGCCTTCTGCGGGCATCGCTTCTGAGGCGGCCTACGGCCTGCTCACCCTGGTGCCGCCTTCGGTCGACGCGAAGATGACGCCGCTGCCGCGCGATCTGATCGTCTTGCTCGATACGTCGGGGTCGATGTCGGGTTCACCGCTCGATCAGGCCCGCCGGGTGACCTCGGCGCTCGTCGATTCATTGAGGGATCAAGATCAGCTCGAGCTCATCGAGTTCTCCAATGCCCCGCGGCGGTGGAAGCACGGTGCCGTGCAGGCAACCGAAGCCAATCGTCGCGACGCGCAGGCCTGGCTCTCGCGGCTGCGGGCCAGCGGCGGTACCGAGATGAAGACCGGCATTCTCGAGGCGCTCGCGCGCTTGCGTGCCGAGAGCCAGCGCCAGGTGATCCTGATCACCGATGGGTTGATCGGCTTCGAACACGAAGTGCTCGACGCGATCAGCAATCGGCTGCCGAAGGGCTCGCGCGTGCACACCGTGGGCGTGGGCAGCGGCGTCAATCGCAGCCTCACCTTGCCCGCGGCTCGTGCTGGCCGTGGCGTGGAGCTGGTGATTGGCCTGGGTGAAGACGCAGAGCCGTTCGTGCAGCGCCTGCTCGCGCGCACCAGCGCGCCGCTGCTCACCGACGTGGAGATCAGCGGCAGCGCGGTGCTCGGTGTCGCGCCTTCGCGCATTCCGGATCTGTTCGGCGGCACCCCCGCGCTCGTCTCGCTCAAGCTGCGCCCCGAAGGCGGTGAGGTGATCATCCGCTCGCGCAGCGCCGAGGGTGACGTGGAAGATCGGGTGATGGTGCGCCCGACCGCGCATGGAGAAGGCAGCCAGACCGCGGCCACGCTCTACGCCCGTGAAGTGGTGGAGGATCTCGAGCTGGGTGTGGCCACCGGCGGCAACAAGGTTGAGCTGGATCGCGACATCGAACGTGTCGGCATCGACTTCCAGATCTCCACCCGCCTGACGTCATGGGTGGCGGTCAGCGCGAAACAGAGGGTCGACCCGCGCGCGCCCCGTCGCACCGAGACCATGCCTCAGGCGATCCCGTTCGGGATGTCGGCGGAAGGTGTGGGGCTGCGCGCTCCGTTGCAGCATGCGGGCGGGGGAGCGGGAGCGATGGCTGCGATTTCAGCGGCACCGGTCAGCCTGCAGAGGTTGATGCAGCGCGAGGAGGCCAGCGACTCGCTCCAGGACATCGAAGCAACCGCGGAGACCGATGCCGAAGAGTCTGCCAAGACGGACGACTCGATGTCGCGGCGCGCAGGGAAGATCGCGCCTCCAGGGACCCCGGCTCGCGCGTCGCGGGCGGCTCCGTCAAAGCCCTCTTCCAGGCGAGATGAAGCGCCCGGGGGTGCTGACAAGAAGAAGGAAGGGCTGGTCGACTTCGCCAAGCGGATGCTCAAGCCGTTCACGCAGGGTCCGGCTGCTGCAGCGCCTGCTCCGCGGCGGCTCAACGGCAAGGTGCGTCGCCAGGGCAAGAGGCTGATCATCGAGATCGACGTGACGTCGATCATCACCTGGGCTCCGGGCGGCGAAGCGCGGCTCGAGCTGAGCGATGGCACCATCGTCAGGGCGAAGGTCGTGGTGTCGTTGACCACCGCCGAAGGCCAGTACGGCCTGGGGCTCACCATCACGCTGGTGCTCGAGGTCGACGAACGCACCGGCGAACCCGCCACCGTGCACCTGAGCAATGGCGGCGAAGTGCTCGAGATCGTGCTCTGAAGAGCGCCCGATGAAAGAGGAGCTTCAGACCCTCGGAGCGATGGCCAGCGGCGACGCCCACGCGTTCGCCCGCTGGGCCTCTTCGGTCGAGCAGCCCCTGCGGGGCTCGCTGCGGGTGTTCGCGGCCTCGGTCGATACCGAGGCCGTGTTGCAAGAGACGCTGCTGCGCATCTGGCAGGTCGCGCCGCGTTTCACGCATGACGGCAAGCCCAACGCGTTGCTCCGGTTTGCGATGCGCACCGCTCGGAACGTGGCGGTCAGTGAGTGGCGGCGGCAAGGGCGCGCCGATCAGCAGGAGGCCCTCGAGCGGCACTTGAGTGCTGAGCTGGAGATCGCACCCATCACGCCCGACCCGCACCTGCGCGGACAGATCGTCAAGTGCCTCGGGAAGCTGCCCGGCAAACCCAAAGTCGCGCTGCAGCAGCGGCTCGTCTCAGACGGCACCGAAGACGACAGCGCCCTGGCCGACCGCATCGGGATGTCGCTCAACACCTTCCTGCAGAACTTCACGCGCGCGCGGAAGTTCTTGAAGGAGTGCCTCGAGAAGGCCGGCATTCACCTCGACGGGGAGCTGTCATGACGCCCGAAGATGAACTGCTGCTCGAGCAGGTCACCAGCGCGCACCGCGAACGTCACGCTGACGGCAGCATTCGTTCACATCCGGCGTGGCACGACCTCGATGAAGCGGGCCGGGCTGAAGCGTTCGAAACGACGCTCGCTTTGCGGAAGATGGAAGCCGCCCTCGACGCCGATGGGCACAGCACTACGGTCAAGGCCCTGCTCAACCGGTTGTTCCCCTCTTCCTCCTCGTCGAAATGAATTCAGGCTCCATCGAAGTGAAGGAGCCCGCGCAGCCAACCGCCCGTGCTTGCTCAGCGCGAGGTGGTGGCGCGAATGCTGCGTTGGGGGGCCGCAGCTGTTCACTCCTTCACCCCGAGAGACGACACATGAACCCTCAATACGGAATCTTCGCCTGGCTGGTCATCGGCGGCCTGGCTGGCTGGGTCGGCAGCATGATCATGAAGACCAACGCACGCATGGGCGTACTGGCCAACATCGCCTTCGGCATGGTGGGCGCCGTGCTCGGTGGGTACATCACGCGCACCTTCTTCAGCGATCACCTGGGCAACAACGGGCTGGTCGCCAGCTTCGGGGTCGCGCTGCTGGGTTCGTGCATCGTGATTGCCCTGGTGAAGGCAATCTCGGGCAACCGCGGCTTTGCGTGAATCGATGAGGCGACTGCCCTCTCTCCCCCAGGGGGAGAGGGAGCTCTTAGAACTTCGCGCGCCGCATGACGAACCGCGGCATGGCCTTGATGGCCGTCATCACCGCCCGCCAGATCGCAGGCGCGTAGACGACCGGAGTTCCCGCATCGATCGCTTCGATCACGATCTGAGAGACGTCGTCGGGCTCACCTGCGAACGGTGGCGTGGGTAACCCTTCCGTCATCGCCGTCTTCACGAACCCCGGCTTCACGCACACCGTGGTCAGCCCCTGGCTGCGGTACCGGTGATCGAGCCCCTCGAGATACGCCGAGAGCCCTGCCTTCGCAGCGCCATAGAGCACCACCGGCTTGCGCGCGCGATCACCCGCCACCGAGCTGAACACACACAGCGTGCCCGACCCGCGCAGCAGCAGTTTCTTGCGCGCTTCCTCACAGAACACGATGGTGTTCGCGAAGTCGACGGTGAGCATCTTGTGAGCCAGCACGGGGTCCTGCTCGAGCTTTTCCTGCGTGGCAAAGACGGCCGCGGTCACCACGACGGTGTCGAGCCCCTCCAGCGCCTGTTCGACGCCTTCGAGCGCGGGCCGAAAGCCGTTGGTGTCTTCGAGATCGCACAGGCCGATCGCGACCCTCACTCCGGGCGTTCCGCGCGCTTCGAGATCTGACTTGCTGCGCGCCAGCTCGTCAGCGTCACGGCCCAACAACGCGACCCAATCGCCTCGCTCGACGAAGCGCCGGGCCAGCGCGCGGCCCATGCCGCGGGTTCCACCTAGAATTGCGACTCGACGCATGGTGACTCCTGCCCGTCAGTCGCCGAAGAGGCGAACCGACTGAGCGCTCTTGAATCGCTTCTCGGGATCCCACTTCGCGCGCACTTCCTGGAAGGCAGGCAGGCGCGTCTCCATGGCCTTGAAGTGCTCGGGGCGGGTGAACTGATCCTTCGCCAGGTAGATGCGGCCGCCCTCGCGGAGCACGTGCTCATTGAGCGCGTCGATCAGCGCCTGGGTGTCGTCGCGCACCGCGATGTCCAGCGCGATCGAGATGCCCGACCTGGGAAACGACAGGTACGCCGGGCTCTCGGGGCCGCAGTCCTTGATGACGCACAAGAAGCTTGCCCCACCCCGCGCCGAGAGAATCTCGAGAAAGCGCCGAGCGGCTTGTGAACCGGCAGAGTCAGGCAGCACGCACTGGTACTGCGTCAGGCCGCGCTTGCCGTAGCCCCGGTTCCAGTCCTGCACGAAGTCGAGCGGGTAGAAGAAGCGGAACGGATCGATCCGGCCGACTTTCTTCTTTTGCCAGTGCGAGTTGTAGAGGGCGAAGTTGAACGCACGGACGGAGGGCCGCGAGAGCAGGAACTCAGGCGCCGTGAACGGCATGCGGATGTTCGGGAGCTCTTTGGGAAACCGCGCCGGGGCTTCGTGCGCCTGCGCCCAGCGGCCCTTCATCAAGAAGCCGCGGCCCAGGCTCTTGCCGCGCGACAGACAGTCGATCCACCCCACCGTCATCGGCCAGTCTTTCGCCGACTGCTTGAGGCACGCGATGTACTCGTCGATGTCGGCGACGCGCTCGCTCTCTTGAATGAGCCACGGCGTGGGAATGCGGCGCAGCCCGAACTCGACCTCGAGGATCTGCCCGGTCAAGCCCATGCCCGCGACCGTGGCGAGGAAGAGCTCGCGTTCGAGATCGGGGCCACACTCCAGCACCCGGCCGTCGGCCACGCGCATCTTGAGCCGCGTGACGTGCGAACCGAAGCAGCCGTCGACATGGTGGTTCTTGCCGTGAACGTCGGCCGCCACCATGCCGCCCAGCGTGACGAACGAGGTGCCCGGCGAGACGGGGGTGAACCAGCCACGCGGCAAGAAGGTGCGGTTCATGTCGATGAGCGACAGGCCCGCTTCTGCGCGAAGCACCCCGGTGGCGGCATCGAAGTGGATGATGCGGTTGGCGCGCGTGGTGTTCACCACCACCGGGCTCGAAGCGGCCGGAAGCGATGAGTCACCGTAGCTGCGGCCCAGCCCGCGAAAGAGCACCGGAGGCGCACCATCAAGGGTCTCAGGATGCAGTTCCTCGCCTTCGACGAACTGTCGCCCCCAGCCGCCGATTCGGGTGTTTGCCATCACGGGCCAGCTGTAGACGAGCCCAGCCCTGACTGCAACGCAGTGAACGGGGTCAGAAGGCGCGCTGGAGCGTGCCATTCGTACCCAGCATGACGGAGGGGCAGTACGGGCCACGCTCCGTACGCGTCCACCAGACGCCTTTTTCGCTCCAGGGGGCGAAGCGGTACTCGAAGACGCGCGTGCGCAGGTAACGCGGCGCAGCGTCGGGGAAGGGGTTGCTCTCGAGCAGCTCGAGCACCGCGGGCGTGTTGGTGAGCAGGCGTTGCTGGAGCTGCAGCACCCACGGGTTGTCGCCGCAGGTGCCCAAAGCCGCGAACCACATCTGCCAGTCGAGGCGCGGTTGCCACGGAGCGATGAAGCCGGGTCTGCGGGTGACGTCGCCGGGTTTCCACGGGAACTCGTACGGAAGCCAGGTCGCGCCGTCGGTGCTGCCCTCGAGGATGATTTCGGCGCGGCTCTTGGTCATCACGGCGAAGGCGCCGTACGCGTTGATGGTGTGGAACCGGCTCACCGCGTCGATCCGCCACCCCGAAAACGTCGCGACACTCAACGCCGCAAACACGATCGCAAAGACCCACGTCACTGGCTTGCCCTGCGCCAGCGGGGAGAGGATCGGCGTGAGGGGCCGGCCTGGCAACACCGCATCGTCGAGCAAGGGGATCGCGAGAACCAGAGTCAGCACGTTGTAAAAACTGTAATTCCCCGCGGCAAACAGCCCGGCCTGCAGCACCATCGACCCGAGCCCCGAAAAAATCCGTACACGCCGGGGGCCGAGCGCCATCACCGGAATCACCAGCTCGAAACCAAACATCAAAAAACACATCACCTTCTGAACCCACAATGGCAGCGCCGCGATCATCACGCTGCTCCAGGTGGGGAGCGGCTGCGACCACCAGTGATACGTGAGCGCCGTCAGATCGCGCCAGGTGGGATCGCCGCTGCTCAGCTTCACGACGCCCGACTGCAGCGTCACCTTGCACGCGAGCAGAATCATCACCCACCGAAACGCCGCGTGAGGCTCGGGCTCACTCTCCAAACGCGGCCGGAATCCAGGCGGGGCGAAGAACGTCGAACAGAACGCCGCTTCGATCAGCAAGACATCCCACTGAAAGGCGAGAAACGGGTGGCCGAGCTGCACCAGCGACAACCAGCTCGCCCACAACAAGACGCACGCGATCCGCGGCGCAAGGCCTATCACCAGCAGCACGCCGCTGAAGAACGCGATCGCACACAGCAGGTGCAGCATCACGTCTGACGACGAGATCCACAGCAGCGTGGGCACCTGCAAGAAGCTCGAGCCCTGGCGCACCGAGTCCATCGTCGAGCCGATCGGCGCGATGCCGTTCTGCCCCGCGAGGCCCGGCAGCTGCCACCAATAGCTCCCGACGGCGACGAGCGTCGTCAACCCGAGCCCGATGAAGAACAACCGCCGCGTTCGCCGCATTGGGCCGAACGATTAGTTCATCTCGAAGCAGTGCACGAGGTGAGGGTTACAGTGCAGCCATGTGTGGGCGCTACGTGCTCAAGGCCAGCGCGCTGGATCTCCAGCGGGAGTTTCGCCTCGGTGAGGTGCCGGCCCTCGCTGCCCGCTTCAACATCGCCCCGATGCAGGCCGCGCCCATCATCGTGGACGCCGCGCCCAGGAAGCTGACGATCGCGCAGTGGGGGCTGATCCCTCGGTGGGCGAAGAGCTCGAAGATCGCCCATCAGTTCATCAACGCGCGGGCCGAGACGCTGAACACCAAAGGCGCCTTCAAGGAGCTGCTCACCTCCCACCGCTGCCTCATTCCCGCGGACGGTTTTTTCGAGTGGCGCCATGAGGGCCGCAGCCGCTTGCCGCACTTCATCCACCGGCCCGACGGGCACCTGCTGGCGATGGCCGGGTTGTGGACCCGCTGGCACTCACCCGATGGCCTCGACCTCGACACTTTCGTCATCATCACCACGGGTGCGAATGCCCAGCTGCGGGGCCTGCATGATCGAATGCCGGTGTTCCTGGATGAAGAAGGGCGCCAACGCTGGCTGTCCGGGCCCACCCAGGACCTCGCCGCACTGGAGGCGTTGCTCAAGCCGTGGCACGCGTCCCCGCTCGAGGTGACCGAGGTCTCCTTGCGGGTGAACTCGGTGCAGGTCGACGATGCACGCTGTCTGGAGCCGCCAGCGATCCACCAACTCCGGCTGCTGTAGAAGAAAACGCCGGGCGCTCGGGGAGGTCCCGGGGTGAGAGGCCCCGCCTGTGTGCCGTTGCTGTAGGCTGCAAGTGCACATGAGCAGCCCGTGGGACGACGTTCGCAAGGAGTCGCTGGAGATGCCCGCGGTGGGTCGCCAGGCCCGCCCAACGCCCCTGCCCTGGATGCTGCTGACCGTGTCGATCGCCATGACCATCGGCGTGCTGATGCTCGGGCGCTCTCGGCTCGAAGATGAACGCCTGCGCACCGCCACGGCGCTCAGGGCGAACGACGAGGTGAAGGGCCAGCTCAAGTCGGCGATCGAGGATCTCGATCAGTCGCGCGCGGCGTGCAACGCGGCAGACCTGAGCACCGGCGAATTGCAGAAGCAGTTTCTCGCGCTCGAGCTGACCAACCGGCGCCAGCAAGAAGAGCTCACGAGGCTCAAGAACGCGACGAAAGGCGTGAAGCGATGATCGCTCTGGTGCTCAGTCTGGTGGTGACCGCGCCGTTTCCGCTGCCGGCGATCGATGGGAAGCCGCTGGCGGTCACCGAGGGGCAGAAGGTGTTCCGGCTGCCCATGCGCTTCGAGAAGGTGAAGTCGTTCTACGTCGAGCATCTGGGCGCGTCGGCGACGGTCATCGAGAAGAGCGTGTCGGGCAAACGCGTGCTCAACGTGACGGCAAAGGGCAAGGCCGAGTCGTGGGTACGGGCGGTCATTCGCGAAGGTGAAGTCGACACCGTGATCGAAGTGACCGCGGTGATGCGGCTCGCGGAAGAGGAGATCTCCGGCAATGGGCGGCCGCTGGTCGAGTTCATCATCGGGCGATCAGGTGATGTTCAGAAGACGCTGAACACCATCGACCACGCCGAGCAGATGCGCGCGAAATGAAGTGAGAGGGACCTCATCGGCTCAAGACCTGAAGGGGTTTTGAAGGAGAATCGTCTCGCCCCGCTCTGCGCCGACTGAGACGCAGACCAC
>JAYTAT010000611.1:0-3480 GCA_043737315.1 Archangium sp. | reverse complement strand
GGCCCGTGAGTCGCGCGGTGAGGTGATGACGTTCTACGAGCTGTCAGCCGCGGCGCTGGTGACCAGCGTGTTCTTCGTGCTGCAGCCGGGCACGTTCGTCTCGCCCACTTCGCTGTCGCAGATGGACGCGGGGTTGCTGCTGCTGCTCGGGGTGGGCTGCACGGTGCTGCCGTGGATGTGGAGCTTGAGAGTTCTGCAGACACTGGCGCCGTACGCGCTGGCCCTCGCGGTCTCGCTCGAGCCCGTCTACGCGATGGTGCTCGCGTGGTTCGTCTTCCCCGGCGCGGAGCAGCTCACCTGGCGTTTCTATGTCGGCGTGTTGGTGCTGCTCGCTCTGGTGGTGCTGAACACCATCCGCAAGAGGTCCCCTCTGCCTGCGGGGGAAAGGGTGGGGGGACGATGAAGCTTCCCCTCAGGCAGAAGCAGGTCTTCGGGGCTGTTGCGTTTTGTTCGCGTAGAGCGCCTGGTCCGCTGCGCTGAGCAGAACGGTCCTCGTATCCCCGTCACGCGGGAAGATCGCGAAACCCAGGCTCGAGCGCACCGGCACAGACTGGCCTTCTAACTCGGCGGGCTGGCACAGCTCGCTCAACAGCGCGGTCACCCGGGCATTCACGTCGGCCTCGCCGCGCACTGCGTGAAACACCACCACGAACTCATCACCGCCCAGGCGCGCCACCGTGCCGTTCTCGCCGCAGCTCGAGACCAATCTTTGCCCGACCACCTGAAGCAGCGCGTCGCCCGAGAGATGACCGAGCCTGTCGTTGACGCCCTTGAAGCCATCGAGATCGAGCAGCGCGATCGCGAAGGGCGGTCCCGTCAGCGCCTGGTCGATCACCGCCATCAGCGCGCGGCGGTTGAGCAAACCCGTCAGCGCATCGGTGTTCGCCATCGTATGCACCTCACTTTGCAGCTGCAGCTCGGTGACCAGCTGATCGAACTGGCTGGCGACGAAGCGAATCATCAAGACCGCGATGCTGAGCATGCTCACGCCCAGCACCTTCGCGTCGAAGTCGCCCACCACCAGCATCGCCACCGAGATCGGCACGATGCCCAGCGTGAGCGCGCCGACCGCGGAAGGCCGCAACGTGGCAAAACAATGCGCGATCGACATCGAACCGAACGCCAACGAGATGGGAATGAGCGTGGAGCGCGAGAACACCCCCGAGACGAACGTCCACGTCGCGAAGATGCCCACCGTCAGTAGAATCGTATTCGCCAGGCCAGCCGACCTCTTGAGCGAAACGGACACCTGTTCGGCGCTGAGCGAGGTGGGTGACCTGCGCAGCCAGACCGCCGACCGCACCAGGAACAGCACGACCAGCAGCGACATCCACGCGTAGTACCGGGCATCGATGCCGCGGTGCGCGCAGACGGCCATGACGATCACCGTGTTCAGCGACGCGATCGCGTAGATCATCGGCACGTGCTGCTGAATGCGCCCGAGCTGGCGGCGCTCGACCTCGGCGCGAATGTTTGCGGGAGCCGTCGGAACGAGCCACCCGGCCAATCGTCTGAGCAGGGTTGAGGTACCTCGCATGGCGTGAGCTTCGCGTCATACTCGCGGCATGTCTCGTCATACTCGGCGTCCGACCGGCATGAAGACGCTGTCCATCAAGGTGCCTTCGGCATTGAGCGCGCGGGTGGTCAAGCTCGCCCGCAGTCGGAAGTCGACGGTCTCGGCGGTCGTTCGCGAGGCCATCGAAAGGCACGCGCCGGCGGAAGGCGCCTCGTTCGGTGAGGCCGCGCGTGACTTCATCGGCTGCCTCGATTCAGGAAAAAGAGATCTGGCGACCAACCCGAAGCACCTCAAGGGCTTTGGTCGTTGAGGCCTCCGGTGCTGCTCGATACGGGGCCCCTCGTCGCGCTGCTGAATCGGCGAGAGCGGATGCACGTGAGAGTGAAGGCCGCGCTGCAACTGCTGCCGGTTCCGCTCCTGACCGTCGAGCCCGTCCTGGCCGAGGCGATGTACCTTCTGCGCGGAGTACCCAGGGGACCCAAGGCCGTGCTGGCGATGGTTCGAGACGGGCTGCTGCGTGTTCCGCTGGCGATCGAGCCTGAGGCGCACGAGCTCGAGGTCTTGATGACGCGCTTCGCCCGCGTGCCCATGTCGCTGGCTGATGCCTGCCTGGTGCGGCTCGTCGAGTTGATGCCAGACGCTTCGGTGTTCACGCTCGACAGCGACTTCGCCATCTATCGCGCGCGGAAGAACCGCCCGATTCAGCGCGTCGATTACTGACCGCCGCCGACGAAAACCGATTCACCAGCGGTTGGGGGGCCAGGAGATTCTTCACGGCTCGAGACGAAGCGCGTGCCGCACGATCGCACCCGCGATGTCCGTCTTCGTTGCCTGCTCGAGACCTTCGAAACCCGGGCTCGAGTTGAGCTCCATCACCTTGGGGCCGGTGCGCCCCTCGAGCATGTCCACGCCGCAGACCGACAAGCCGATGGTCTTCGCCGCGAGCACGGCGGTCTCCTGGTAGTCCTTGTCGAGAACAATCGATTTGCCCTCGCCGCCCCGGTGCAGGTTGCTGCGAAACTCCCCGCTCTGCGCCTGTCTGCGCATCGCGCCGACCACCTCGTTGCCCACCACGAGCGCGCGCACGTCTTTGCCGGCGGACTCCATGATGAATTCCTGAAGGCACACGTCCTGGCCCAGGCCCCAGAAGGTCTGCACGATGGTCTCGGCCTCGGCGCGGGTGTTGGCGATCATCACCCCGACGCCCTGCGTTCCGCGCAGCAGCTTGATGATGCAAGGCAGCCCACCCACGGCGTCCACCAGCTGACGCACTTTCGCGCCGACCGTGGCCATCACTGTGCGGGGCACGTCGACGCCGGCTTGCGCGAGCAGCTGCAGGCAGCGCAATTTGTCCCGGCTGCGCGCGATGGACCCGGCGGGGTTCGCCACCGGCACGCCCATGGTCTCGAAGTGACTGACCACGGCCATGCCGTAGGTGGTGATGCTCGCGCCGATGCGGGGGATGACGGCGGTGAGGTTCTCGACCGGCTCGCCGCGGTAGAGCATCGAGTTGCCACCCGGTGCGACCACCAGCGTGCAGCGCAGGGTGTCCATCACCAGGGCCTGCGCGCCCTGCTCCTTCGCCGCGTCGACGAGCCTCGAGGTCGAGTACAGCGACTTCTTTCGCGACAGGATGCAGAGCCGCTTACGAGGCATGGGCGCGAGAACGTAACAGTTCAGAGCCAGAGCAACAGGCCCGCCGCCATCAGCAGCGCCGAGGTGACGGCGTCGACCTTCGCCACGCGGGCGATGAGCGCGTTGCTCGAAGGCGTCATGGCGAACAGCACGAGAAACGAGAGCTTGCTGACGAGCGCGAACACGATCACCGCTGCTCGCCACTGCGGCACCGCGACGCCGGCGAACAGCGCGAGGCCCACCAGCGCCAACAACACCGCGCGGTGACGCAGCAGCAGCACCAGCCCCGGCTCGTTCACTTCGATTCCATAGAGCCGCTGCAGCGCGCG
>JAYTAT010000610.1:0-3481 GCA_043737315.1 Archangium sp. | reverse complement strand
AGGCGGGCGTCAGCTGCGCAGCGGGCACGCCGAACGACCTGGCGGCACGCAAGAGGAAGTGGCGGGCGAGCGCGGGAATGTCTTCGGGCCGTTCACGCAGCGCGGGCACGTGCAGGTGCACCACCTTGAGGCGGTAGTAGAGGTCTTCGCGAAAGCGGCCTGCCTTCACGTCAGCGCAGAGATCGCGGTGCGTGGCGGCGATGAGGCGTACGTCGATCTTCACGGGCTTGTCTTCACCGACGGGCCGCACTTCGTTCTCCTGCAGCACGCGCAGCAACCGGGCCTGCACCGTTGCGCCGAGCTCGCCCACTTCGTCGAGCAGCAGCGTGCCGCCGTCGGCTTCACGAAAGAGCCCCAGCCGTGCGCGCACGGCGCCGGTGAAGGCACCCTTGCTGTGACCGAAAAGTTCCGCCTCGGCGAGCTCTTCGGTGAGTGAAGCGGCGCTTAAGCGCACGAAGGGCTTGCCGGCGCGAGTCGACGCCGCCACGAGCGCTTCGGCGACCCGCTCCTTGCCGGTGCCACTCTCGCCGGTGATGAGCACGGTCACGTCGCGCGGTGCGACGCGGGTGACCAACTCGGCGAGGCGCGACATCGCGGGGCTGACGAAGATGAGGCTGCGCAGCAAGGTGACGTCGCTCTGCAGCCGTGAGTTTTCTTCAGTGAGTCGAACGGTGCCCAGCGCTCTGCGAACGACGTTGAGCACGTCATCCAGCTCGAAGGGCTTCTTGAAGTAGTCGTACGCGCCCCGCTTGATCGCTTCGACGGCGAGCCGCTCATTGCCGTGCGCGGTGATGAGAATGACGCTCGGTCGAGGCTCGGGGCGCTTCTGAATGCGCTCGAGCAGACCGAGCCCATCGAGCTTCGGCATGCGCACGTCGCTGAGCACGAGACTGATTCCACCTCGCTCGACGGCCGCCAAGCCCGCCTCACCATCCGCCGCCTCGGTCACCTCGAGACCTTCATCCTCGAGCAGCCCCTTGAGCGTGAACCTGACACCCGCATCGTCATCGACGACGAGCACCTTCATGAGCTCACCTTCCCCACCTTGCCGAGGGAGAGAGGGTCGGGGAGAGGGCTCTCAGGCAACCTCAACTCAGCCGCCAGACCGCCCCCATCCCGCGCGACCAACCGCACGTCACCGCCATGCTGCCGCGCGAGCAGTCGCGCAATCGTCAGCCCCAACCCATGGCCCTGCGCCTTCGAAGTCACGCCCGGCTCAAACACGCGCTCCACATCCTTCACGCCCGGGCCGCGATCGAGCACCCAGACCTTCGCGCCCGTACCGTCAGGGCCGACCACCAGATCCACCGCCCCACCCTGCCCCGTCACGTCGATCGCGTTCTGCACGAGGTTGATGATCACCTGCTTCAACTTCCGCGCATCAGCCTTCACGGTGACCTCGGGCCGGACGTCGAGCCGCAGCTCCACACCGCGTTCCCGAGCCACGCCTTCGTAGAGCGCCGCCACCTGCTCGACCACCTCTGCCACCTTCACTGACGCGACATCGAGCGGCACCAGCGGCCGGCTGAAGTTCAGGAACGACTCGAGGATCTCCTGCATGCGATCGACCTCGCGCCGCAGCACGGTGAGGCGCTCCTTCTCTTTCCCGACGGCCTCACGATCAACCAGCGCTGCGAGGCCCTTCACGGAGGCGAGCGGGTTCTTGAGCTCGTGGGCGATCTCCGCGACCAGGGTGGTGAGCGTGCGAGTGGACTCATCATGGCTGGTGAGCAGCTCATCGCGGGCATTGAGCGCCCGCTGAATGGCCGACTGAAACGCGCGGCGCATCACCCAGCCAACCACGGCCCCCCAGGCCAGAGCGATGGACAGAAAGCTCGCGCGCGTGAACAACAACGCATCGGTGCCGGGAACCCGGGGACCGCCGCCAAAGAAGAAGGGGATCAAGGTCGGCACCCACCTCTGCCACGCGATGATCGTGAGCACCCACACCATCACGGTGGCAGCGGCAGCGAAGGCGGCGCCGTAGCTGGGGCGAAGGAAGAGGCAGAGGAAGACGGCGACCAGCGGAAGCATCACGACGATGGGGCTGTCGACGCCTCCCGACGATCCGACCACGATCATCAACATGCTCGCGGGCACCGGAAGCAATGCGGCGAGCCGGGTGCGTTGGATGCCCAGGCGGCGAGCGCGTACGAACTCCCAGCTGAGCCGGGTCACGGCGATCGTGATGGCCCCGCCGACGAGCCACATGCGCCACTTCGCGGGATCCCACGCGAGCACGGAGATGGCCGCCAGGAAGACGAACGGCGCCAGGTAGAGCCGCAACTTCACGCCGCGCTGGAACAAGGCATCGAGGGCCGCGTCTTCGACTTCCTCGAGGCTGAGCCGGTGGACGGTGGTCACGAAGACAACAGTGCACGCCTCTGCACGGCCCGTCACCTGTCGGAAAACCGACATCGCCTTGTCGGACCTCCGACGATTCTCACCGCGCTTCCGAGCGGGAGCGCCTTGGCACTGCTCGTGCTCCAGATGATTGCGTCATGAATCCCCTGCTCTCGATGGCCTTCCGCAACGTGCTGCGCAATCGCAGGCGAACGGTGATCACTTTGGCAGCCGTGATGATCGGCGTGGCCGCGGTCGGGACCATTCGAGGTGTGCTCAACGGGCTGCAGCGCAGCATCGTGATGGGCAGCATCGAGGGCACGCTGGGCGCGATCCAGGTTCACCGCGCGGGCTACCTGGCCAACGTCATGTCGACGCCGCTGTCGCTCGACTTCGAGGCCGACGACGCATTGCTCGGCAAGGTGCGCAGCGTGAAGGGCGTGAAGGCCATCGCACCGCGTATTCAGTTTGCCGGAACCCTCACCTTGTCAGCCACGGAGGGAAACGAGGCACCCGAAGCGCTCTTCTTCGGCGCACTCGCGGTGGACCCGGTGCTCGAGCCGAAGGTCTGCCCGCAGCGCAGCACGTTTTTTACGGAAGGCACGGTGCTCGACGACACGCACGTGGTGCTGGGCGACGCGTTGGCCGCCGCCTTCGGCGCGAAGAACGGCGCTGAAGCCATTCTCCTCGCGCCTGATCGTGACGGTTCGCTCAACGGTGAGCTGGCCTCGGTCGGCGGAGCGATGCGCGCGATCATGCCGGGAGAAATGAAGATTGCCGTGGTGCCGCTGAGCCTCGCGCAGCGGCTGCTCCGGATGGAAGGCCGGGTCACCGAACTGGCCATCGCGGTCGACGACGTGACGCAGGTGGTGCCGTTAGCTGAGCAACTGAAGGTCGCGCTGGGGCCCGCGTACGAAGTGCACACCTGGGACGAGTTGGCCCCTGAGCGCAAGACCATCATCGGCATTCAGAACGGCGTGTCGGCGGTGGTTTCGGGCGTCTTCGTGATGCTGATGCTGCTGGGCGTGGCGAACACGATGTTGATGAGCGTGCTCGAGCGCACCCGTGAAGTGGGCACCATGATGGCGGTGGGGCTCACGCGAGGCAGCGTGCTCTCGCTCTTCCTGCTCGAGGCGTT
>JAYTAT010000609.1:0-3482 GCA_043737315.1 Archangium sp. | reverse complement strand
ACCGTGTACGTGCCAGCGGGCAAAGCGAGCACGTTGCACTTCACGAACCGGGGACCTGAGCTCCCGCCGGTTACGGTGACCGAACACGTGCCGCTCGCGGAGGTCAGACCTTCGATGACGAACGGCGCATTGGCCGCGATCGTCCCCGCATCAGCGCGATGGCAGACGGTCTGCGGAATCGAAGAGATGCTCTCGCACGGCAGCGTGCAACTCGAGGCGACGACAGCCCGACATTGACCAGAGAGGATGGCGTTCAAGGAGTGTCTCCTTCCACAACAGGGTTCACGAGGCGACTACAGGCAAGGTGCGGGTACCACCGTCGGCCCCGGAAGGCAGAGTGAACTGCGTCGCAGGCACCGCCTTCACCACGTAGGACCCAGCGGGCAGCGGAGCAATGATGCACTTCACGGGAAAGGTCGCGGCTCGAATTCCGTTCGCCGCGCCGGCGCCACGAATAAGTCCGGTGACGGAAAGTTCAATCTGCCCCCATCGATGCCACCTCGCACTGCCCCTCCTTCACGAAGGCCTCGCCCTCCAACACGAAGGAAGCGTCAGGCGCGAGCGCCCCTGCATCGGCGAGGCGACGCGGAGGAAAGATCGCAGGGGGGGGCGCAGCTCCAGGCCAACAGCGGGGAACCGGCGATCGTCAGAATGACTCGGGAGCAGGAAGGCCTGCGACTTCGCTTCGCGAAATAAGTGAACCCGTCGCTTGCGAGCCGATGCGGCACCGATGTCAGGCACCGGCGCCCCGGTCGAAGGCGCGTGACGTAGAGCCCTCTGGCGCGTACTTCGCCCTGCCGGCTTCGAGCGAGCGGTGCCTCGGCGAGCTTCTTCCAGCGGGTACGCGCGGTCGATGACGGCTTTGAGCCCACCTTCATCGACCAGCCGCACCACTTGACTGGGCCCAATCGGTGGCATGTTTTGTCAGGATGGCGCCGCGTACCGCTCGCATCGTGCTCTCGGCCCTGCTGCTGGTCATCTACGGCACGCTGTCCGTTGCGCGACAGGTGTCCAACGCGCTGAGGGACGCGGGGCTGCTGCGCGCGGCAGTGGCGACGGCCTTCGTGGTGGCGGGGCTGGCCGTCATCGCCTTTTTGGTACGCCACCCTTTGCTGCGGAGCCCTCGCACGCTCTTCGCCACGCTGAGCGTCTCGCTCGTCTACGGCGCGGTGATCTTCCCCCTGAGCAGCCCCGAAGAGAAACTGCACTTCCTCGAGTACGGCGCGGTCGGCGTGCTCGCCCTCTTCGCCGCAAAGCCCGATTGGAGCACCACGCGACGCTTCACCTTCGCCGTGCTCTTCACCCTGGGCGCCGGGTGGATCGACGAGGGCATTCAGGCGCTGCTGCCCACCCGCCACTACGACCTGCGCGACGTCGGTTTCAATGCGCTCGCCGGCGTGATGGCGCTGACCGCGTTCGCATTGATTCGCGGGTCTTCGAACACGCAGCGGCTGGCGGTGGTGCTGGCCGTGCTGGCGCTCCCCCCGTCGGCGCAGGCGGTGCTTCAGGAGCTCTACGACGTGCCGGGTTTCGCGCTGAAGGCGCAGTCGATCGTGGTCGCTGAGCGAGTCGATGTGGGACCAATAGGAAAGCCTGCTCGGCCAGCTCGTCGTGATCGAGAACGATTACTTCAGTCGTGACGCTGCCAGTCGACGCGTGGCGCATCTGATGGATTGTCTTCACCCCGCTGATCACGTTCACGAACGTGGTCTGGTTGTTCTTGATGCTGCAGCAAACTGAACTCAGCGGATCCGGGCGATGACGTTGGCGGGGTGCGGTTTTGCACGCGGCACCTGCGCGTCACTGAACGAGGAGAGGCTCTTTCGAATGCGCACCACAGAGCCTGGTGCGTCAGGTGTGGCGTACGACATCGACCAGCCGTCCGGCACTTGAGGTGAAGTCCACTGGTACAGCGCGCGCGCGTCTTGCGCAGACAGGTTGATGCAACCGGCACTGCGCCGATCGCCAAACCCGTCGTGCCAGTACGCCGCGTGCAGCGCGAAGTCGTTGTGGAAGTACATCGTCCACGGCACGGAAGAGACCGCGTAACGATGGTCGCCGGCATCACCTCGCATGTCGGCCTCGGAGAACTTGATCCAGATCCGGTACGAGCCTTCGGGTGTGGGGTTGGCAGCGCCACTCGACACGAGGGTGGTGAAGACGGGCCGCCGCCCCTCGTACGCCACCAGCACCTGCTCGGTGAGATCGACGTCGACCCAACGTTCGCCGGGCTTCACCTCGGCAGAAGGCGCCATCAAGCGAGCGACATGCAGATCGTCGAAAGAGATCCACGCGTCCTGGGCGACGCGCGCCCAGACGCCATCTTCGGTCTGACCGAGAATGGGCACCGCCGTGCGGGGCTCGAGTACGCCCAGGAGCTCACCTTCTTCAGGCGAACTCCACACGGCGATCGGTGCCCGGGGCGACGTGCGAGACCGGGCCCACGCCATCGGCAACAACGGCGCACCGTCGTACTTCAGGAAGAGGCCCGAGAACGTCGAGGGCTCCTTCACGTGCACCTTGCGTGCGTCGATCAACTTTCCCAGCCGCGTGCGCAGGTACGTGCGCCCGCGCACTTCGACCTCATCGCGAAACTTGAGCAGCACCGAAAGCGAACGGTGCCGGCGCATCGGCACGCCATAGATGCCCGGCAAAATGGCCCCGGGCTCGAGCCGCGGCAGCTCGAAGGTCACGGGCTTGAACCGCGTCGACTCGAGCATGCGCTCGCACACGAAGCCCCGGGGCTCGATCTCGATCCACCGGTCGCACCCGGGGCCCATCGCTGCGCCTCGCCACTTCACGCGCATGTCTTGAGCCAGTACGCCCAACGGCGCTGAACGCTCGTGGGGCGACGAGCGCACCGTGGTCGACTGCCGTACGCGCAGCGACACCACTTCTTCATCGAACGCGGGCGCCGCTTTCTTCACCTCTTCCATCAACGGCTCGACCGCGACGGCGCTGAGAACGATCTGCTCGCCACAAGCCGACAACATGAGGCAGGGAAGCAACGACAGGCGGCGCATGACGCACCGTACGCACCACGGTCCCGCGCCCTCTACGCGCGGACCGGCTACCTTTCGAGCGACCGCGGCACTCCTCCGGACATGTGTTGCGGGCGCTCACCGGCTTGCGTTTCACCCGTGCGTTTGGAGCCGCGGTTCTGCCCCCACTGCATCGCCCACCGGAAGGTCAGGGGCTGCCAGGCAATGGCACCGCGCCTCGCGCGTCCTCAAAGACATGAACGCAGACAAGATGCCTGGCTGGTTGGTGGTGCTGTTGAGTGTGCTGGCGGTTGCAGTGCTCGGGCCCCCGGCGCTCGTGCTCGTGTTGATCGCGTTGGGCGCAGCGCTGGCGGTCGGCGTCGCGCTGCTCAAGGTGAGCCTGGTGGCGCTCGCAGTCGCCGCCGTGGTGATGGTGGTTCGCGCGCTGTTCGGCAACAGAAGGCCTCGGGGACTGCCCGTCACCGAGCGGCGTGAATCGAT
>JAYTAT010000608.1:0-3488 GCA_043737315.1 Archangium sp. | reverse complement strand
GCGCCCATCGTCTGCACGCCGGTGGTGAAACGAAACCGCACGGAGCCGTTGGTGAGCCCGCGCTCCGTCACGGTGTCGGTGGTCGGAAGCACGTCGTTGACCGTCACGCCTTGCGCCTTGACGTGCGCGATCAGCCAATCAAGCCCGAGCGCCTCCACGATGAAACCTAAGGAACGTTGGCTGGCCGCCAGCTCGAGCGTCTGCTGCAACGCGAGCGCGTTGGCCTCGGTGGCGACCCGGCGAAGAACGTCTTGAAGGGTCTGCTGATGGGGCTTCGGCGAGCGTCAGCGCGAGGCCCACCATCAGGCGTTCTCGCTGGGGCGCCGAGGCTGAACGAAGCAACAGATCATCAGGCACGTCGCTCGCCCGCAGCCGCTTGCCCCGGGGCCTGAACGGCTGACCCGCGAGGAGGTGGAGATTCATGCCTTCGACTCTAGCCGCCCGGAATCACTGCCTCGGTCCAAACCCGGAAACACCTTTTCAGGTGGCCCGTACCCGTGACTGGAGGCATTCATCTGGTCCACTCAGTCAGCCATGCCGGGGGTGAAGGACCCTGATAGAGCGACTGCCATCTCGATGGTGGAAGCGAGCGACGAACAGCTGATGCAGCGCTTCTGCGGTGGCGACAAAGCCGCCTTCGGTCATCTATTCGAACGATTCCTTCCGCGCGTTCGTTCATTCCTCAGACAGATGGTGCACGACTCGACGCTCGCAGATGACCTGGCACAGACCACGTTCCTCTCAGTGGTGCGGTCGAAAGACCGGTACCTCGAAGGCTCGAAGGTGGCCCCGTGGATCTTCGCCATCGCGGCGAACGCAGCGCGCGACTCGTTGCGGCGTCAGGCGTTGGGCGTCGAACAGCTGGTGAGTGCGGACGTGGGCGTGGAGTCGAACCCCATCGATCACGGTCTTCGCCGTGAGCTCGAGGGTGCGCTGGCAGAGCTGCCAGTCAATCAGCGCGAAGTGGTGGTGCTCCACAAGGTTCAGGGCCTCAGCTTCGAGCAGATAGGTGAGGCCATCGGTATCACTGCCACGGCGGCTCGAATCCGTGCGCACCGCGGTTACGTCAAATTGAGGGAACTCCTCAAGCACCTGGAAGACGCGTGATGGCAAAGCTCGACGACTTGCTCAGCTCTGCTGCAGAACCTTCGGGGTCGCCTGATGGGCGGCTTCGCGCGGCCGTCTTCGCAGAGCTCGAGTTGCCGCCGGCGCGCAGCTGGCGTGCCGATGTTTTGATGGTCATCGGGGTCTGTTGGCTCTCGTTCGTACTCGCGGCGGTGGTGATGCTCGCCGCGGGGCAGCTGCAGCCCGCGTTGCTGACGAGTCGCGCGCTTCCTCTCACGGGCCTGCTCTTCGCGGGTGCGTTCTGTGCCTTCGCAGCGCTCGCGCCTCGACGGCCGGGCCAGCTGCTCGCGGGGTTCGGGGTCGCGGGTGCGGGCCTGCTGGGTCTGGTGCTGGTGCGCGGTGGAGGTCACATCTCGGAGACCGCACCGTGGGTGTGCACGCTCAGTCATCTGGGGCTGGGCGCAGGCCCGATGGTGCTTGCGCTGACGGTGCTCAAGAAGTCTGCGATTCATCCGGCGCGCGCGGCGCTGTTGGGCCTGGGTGTGGGCGCGACGGGCGCCATGCTGGGCGAGCTCGCGTGCGAGCAGAGCTGGGCGCACGTGGCCGTGTGGCATCTGGCTGCGTGGGGCGGGCTTGCGGCGATCGCCAGCGTGGTGTCGCGACGCCTGGTGCCGCGCTCCTTCGCGCCCTGATTCGTGTGGTTTGCGAGTGTCGATCCGCGAAAATCCGTTCGTCGTGAGGTATCCAGGCAATGACGCAGGGGACCCACACCAAAGACGAACGTGAAATACCTCGTCCTCATCTACTCAAAAGAATTGGTCGACGCGGAGCTCAGCGAGGCCGACATGAACAAGCTGCTTCAGGAGTACGACGCCTACGGCGACGCCCTCAAAGGGGCGAAGGCGCTCATCGCCGGTGAAGCGCTCAAGCCGACCTCCACCACCGTGCGCATGCGCAACGGCAAGGTCAACCACACCGACGGGCCGCTCGCAGAGACCAAGGAACAGCTGGGCGGCTTCTACCTGATCGATGTGCCCGACCTGGAGCAGGCCCTCGCGTGGGCGGCGAAGTGCCCGAGTGCGCCCGTTGATGGACTTCTCCCAGGGCTGAACGTGCTGTCTTAAATCTTCCGCCGGGAATCAGGTCGTGTGCTCGCGGGGCTCATCGGCGTGTTGGGTGACTTCGACGCGGCGGAAGACGTGTGGCAGGACGCGCTGTCGAAGGCCGCGGAGGTCTGGCCACGTGATGGTGTTCCGGAAAATCCCGGCGCGTGGCTGACCACGGTCGCGCGCAATCGGGCCCGCGATGTGTTGCGGCGCGGTGCTCGGGGAATCGAAAGGCACCAAGAAGCCCCTGAGCTCGCTGCACCCGAGCCAGAAGTGCCACAGGTCGATCTGCTCCGGCTGATCTTCACCTGCTGTCATCCCGCGCTGGCACCTGCGGCGCAGGTCGCGCTCACGCTCCGCACCCTGGGTGGGCTCACCACCTTCGAGATCGCCCGCGCGTTTCTGGAGAGCGAGCCGGCCACCGCCCAGCGGCTCGTGCGCGCGAAGAAGAAGATCCGCGAAGCGAAGATTCCGTATGCCGTGCCCACCAGCGCACGTTTGCCCGAGCGGCTCGAAGGCGTGTTGTCCACCTTGTACCTGGCGTTCAACGAGGGCTACTCGGCCAGTCAGGGCGATTCGTTGATCCGCCGTGACTTGTGCGACGAGGCGATCCGTCTGGCGCGCTCGCTTTCGGAGCCCCTGCCGAAAGAGCCAGAGGCGTGGGGCCTGGTCGCGTTGATGCAGCTGCACCATGCGCTGCGCGATGCGCGCACCACCGCAGGAGGGGAGCTGATTCCGCTCGAGGATCAGGATCGTTCGCGCTGGCGGCAAGACGAGATCGAACGAGGCACCCAGACCCTCGACCGCGCAATCGCCATGAAGAAACGCGGGCCGGTTCAGCTGCAGGCTGCAGTGGCCGCGTTGCACTGCGCCGCGCGCACGCCCCAGGAGACCGACTGGAGGCAGCGCCGTTACCTCGAACGCCGCCTCGCCTGCCTTCCAGGAAGAGGGTCGCAGTAAGGGCCTGGCCTTGAAGGACGTGGTGTCGAAGGTCATCGCGGCGTTGCCCGTCACCACCAGGCCGCTCGGCTTCCGGCGAAGATGTTCAGGTGACCCAGGTCTGTTACGCATCTATCAATCGGCGTCGCGATTTACGGCGCGCAGCACGGTCGGGCACGGATTCCGACGTCGAGTGCGAGTTCCGTAACGGAGAGACGATTTATCAGGGGCGCTCCTCCTCATTGGACACGCGTCGCTTCTGCAACACCGAGCACGTCCGTGTACGCGATCGCGCCGACCGCACCTTGATTGAGCTCCGCCGCGTTCGCCTCGTCGGTATCGATGTGCATCTCGAGCTTGTGCTTCGAGCTCACGCGC
>JAYTAT010000607.1:0-8575 GCA_043737315.1 Archangium sp. | reverse complement strand
TCTTCGCCTTCACGATCGCAGTCCCCCTCGCGCTGCTGATCGCCAGAACCGAACTTCCACTGCGAGGCCCACTCAAAGCCATCTTCACCCTGCCCGCTGCGCTGCCGCCTTTCATCCTCGGCATGGGCTGGGTCTCGCTGGCCAATCCCCGCGCGGGTCTGCTCAACCTTCTGCTCGGCGCGGGCACCTTCGACATCTACGGCCGGTTGGGCATCAGCTTCGTGCTCGGCACCGCCGGCTTGCCGCTCGTCTTCCTGCCCACGCTGGCAGCGCTCTCGCGACTCGACTCCTCGCTTGAAGAAGCCGCGCGACTCTCAGGCGCCTCACCGCTGCGAACATTGCTGAGCATCTCGTTGCCACTTGCACTCCCCGCGGCGCTCTCCGGAACCGCGCTGTGCTTCCTCTTCTCGGCTTCGGCCTTCGGCGTGCCCTACCTGCTCGGAGTCACCGCGAGCCCGCCGACGCCCACGCTCACCACGCGCATCTACGGTGAGATCCTCATGGGCCAGGGTGGCCTGCCCAGAGCGGTGGTGCTCAGTCTCGAGTTGCTGCTGCTCGCCGCGTTCGTGCTGATCGGCAGCCGCGCCCTGGCGAAGCGCGGTGAAGTGCGGCTCTCGAGCGGTAAAGGCATCTCGTTGCGCCCCATGCCGCTGGGACGCTGGAGGATTCCGCTCGCGTCGATGAGCGTCGTGCTGGCCGTCGTGTTGGTCGTACTGCCCCTGCTCGCCGTCGCGCTCACCTCGGTGCAGCCGGTCTGGGGACAACTGAGCGGACTTTCTGCAAGACACTGGAGCGGCGTGCTGGCAAATCCGCGCACCATCGACGCGACCCTGCGCAGTCTTGGCCTTGCCGCCGCAGCCGCAGGCCTCGTCACCGCGTTGGGCCTGGGCATCGCCACGACGCGCCGCCGCTCGCTCGAGCTGCTCTCGGGGGCGCCCTACGCCATTCCCGGCACCGTGTTGGCGCTTGCCCTCTTGATCGCCTTTTCGCGCGACATTCGCTTCGTGCTGTTCGACCGCGTCGCGTTGGTGCTCACGCTGGGAAACTCGGCGTGGCTGCTGCTGGTGGCGTACACCATCAAACACCTCGCCTTCGGAGCGAGGAACGCCGCTGACGGCCTGGCCCAGGTCGACGGCACGTTGGCCGAAGCAGCGCGGCTCTCGGGGGCGAGCCCTCTGCGCGCCTTCTTCGACGCCACCCTTCCGCAACTGCGCGCTCCCCTGATGGCTGCGTTCCTGGTCACCTTCCTCACCTGCGTCACGGAGCTCACCTTGAGCGTGTTGCTCATCCCCACGGGCCGCGACGTGCTGGGCACGCTGCTGTTCGAGTTGCAGAGCTACGCGGATCCCGGATCGGCCGCGGTGATCGCTTGCGCCTTCGTGATGCTGGTGCTCGTGCTGCAGTTCGCCCAGGCCGTGATCACGCGAAAGAAGGCGCACTGACGATGGCCGGCGTCGAACTGAACGGAGTGCACAAGGCGTACGGGAACACCGCGGTGGTGAAGGGCATCTCGCTGCGGATCGAGAGCGGAGAATTCATCTCGCTGCTCGGACCTTCCGGCTGCGGCAAGACCACCACGCTGCGCATGATCGCGGGCCTCGAGACGCTCGATGCAGGCACCATCTCGATCGGCGGAGAGTTCGTCGACAGCCCCGCGGGCCATGTTCCGCCCGAGAAGCGTGCGCTGGGCATGGTGTTTCAGAGCTACGCCGTGTGGCCGCACAAGTCGGTCGCGGAGAACGTCGCCTACCCCCTGCTGCTTCAGCGCAAGCCCCGCTCAGAGACAGCTCAGCGCGTGACGCAAGCGCTCGACTGGGTGCGGCTCGGCGCCTTCGCGCAGCGCATGCCCTCGCAGCTCTCTGGCGGGCAACTCCAACGGGTGGCGATCGCGCGGGCGTTGGTGGCCAGCCCCCGGGTGTTGCTGCTCGACGAACCGCTTTCCAATCTTGACGCGGCGCTCCGCGAAGAGCTGCGGGGAGAGATCGCCGCCCTGCGCGCACGACTGGGCACCACGATGATCTTCGTGACGCACGATCAACACGAAGCCCTCGCGCTGTCGGATCGGGTGGCCGTGATGCATCAGGGCGTCATCGAACAGATCGACTCCCCACAGAAGATCTACCAGTCGCCTTCCACGCCGTTCGTCGCGGGCTTCGTGGGTGGAGCCAATCGCCTCGAAGGCCGCGTGGAAGGCCGCAGCTTCATCTGCGGAGCGCATACGTTCGCTCTTCCCGGCGCTGTCACTGCAGCCGACGGTCCGGCCACGCTGGCGGTCAGAGCCGAAGAGCTCGAGTTGGGCGGCACCGGCCCCTCACTGCCGTTGCTGGCGAGCCTGTTTCTCGGCAGCGCCACCGAGTTCCGCTTCGCGCTCGGAGAATCCGTGCTGCGCGTCGTCGGGCCCGCACGCGCGGTCAAGCCCGGTGAATCGGTGCGGGTCGCGCTCAAACACGCCCGCCTCTACCCACGCTGACGCGGCCACCCGGCCACGAACTGCGTCCTGCTGCCCACGAATTCAGCAGGCGGCGCTCTTGCACGGGGCCGTCCCATGTTCTTCGGATTGCAACCGGCGCGCTGGCACCCTGCGCTGTATCGCCTCTCGGTCTGGCAGAAACGGACCGCTCGAAAGCTCGAATGGCACTTCGGCCAGAACACCTTCGCCTCTGAGCGCGCCGCCCCTCTTCCCTTCCGTATCTATAAGCAGGCCTCGAAGCTGATTCGCGGCGGCTGCAACGGCGCAGACCTCGAACTCCAACTGGGCAAGGTGCAGAACCTGAAGGCCGCCATTCCCCACCTCACGGGCCTGGTGGTGAAGCCGGGAGAGACCTTCTCCTTCTGCAAGACGGTCGGCCTGCCCACGCGTCAACGCGGCTTCACCGACGGCATGGAGCTCTCCCACGGCGTCGCGCGCGCAGGCGTGGGCGGTGGCCTGTGCCAGCTCTCGAACCTGCTGCACTGGCTGGTGCTGCACAGCCCGCTCACCGTGGTGGAGCGGCATCACCACAGCTTTGATCCCTTCCCCGATGACGGCCGCGTGCTGCCCTTTGGGAGCGGGGCCACCGTCTTCTAAAACTACCGAGACTTTCGCTTCCGCAACGACACCACCCAGCCCGTGCAGCTTCGGCTCTGGCTGACCGACAAGCTGGTCGAAGGTGAGCTGCGCACCACCCAGCGGCTCGAGCACTCGTACTCCGTGTTGGAGCGCGCGCACCGCTTCGTGCGGAAAGGCGGCAAGCTCTACCGCTCCAACGAGCTCTGGCGAGAGGTCAGGCGAAAAACCAACGACGCCCCCTTGGTGAAAACCGAGAAGCTCTACGCGAACTTCGCCGAGGTGAAGTACCAGCCGGCTCCGGAAATCCCCATCCACGATGCCCCCTCCAGTCTCGACTCGGAACGGGTGTGGGTTTAGACGGGCGCCATGTCGGAACCTGTTCGCTACCGCGTCTCGATGTCCCGGCCGCACTCCCACCTGTTCGAAGTGGAGGCCACCTTTCCCGGCATTGCCGATGAACTCATCGTCTGCCTCCCGGTCTGGACTCCCGGCAGTTACCTGGTGCGTGAGTACAGCCGCCATGTGCAGGAATTCACCGTGGTCGACGCCGCAGGGAACCCGGTGCCCTTCGAGCGCCTCGACAAACGCAGCTACCGAATCTCGGCCAAGCACCAGTCCGTGCGTTGCCAGTACAAGGTCTACGCGAACGAGCTGACGGTGCGCACCAGCCACCTCGACGGAACGCACGGCTACTTCAACGGCGCGACGTTGTTCTTCTACGCCGAGCACCTCAGGAAGAGCGCCTGCCGGGTGAGCATCGACGCGCCGCGCGGCTGGGGCACCACCGTCGCCCTGCCCCAGGAAGGCGCGGAGTTCGTGGCGGCCGACTACGACGAGCTGGTCGACTCACCCTTCGAGATCGGCACGCAGACGCCGATCGCCTTCACCGCAGCCGGGGTTCCCCACGAGATCGTCTTGTGGGGCGAGCCGCAGCTCGACGAGAAGAAGCTGGTCGCCGATCTGACCCGCATCGTGGAGACCGAAGCGGCCTTGTTCGGCGGCCTGCCAATAAAGCGCTACGTCTTCTTCATCTACGGCACCGACAAGGGCCGCGGCGGTCTGGAGCACAAGGCCTGCACCGCGCTGATCTACCCGCGCACCGGCTTCAGCACGCCCAAGGGCTGGGAAGACTTCCTCACCCTTTGCGCGCATGAGTACTTCCACCTGTGGAACGTCAAGCGGGTCAAGCCGCTGCGCCTGGTGCCCTTCGACTACAGCCAGGAAAACTACACCGAGCTGCTCTGGTACTTCGAGGGCGGCACCAGCTACTACGACAACCTGCTCACGCGCCGGGCGGGGCTGATGAGCGGCTCGCGTTACCTCGCGCGCCTGGGTGAGTCGTTGACCGCGCTGCACACCACGCCGGGCCGCAACGTGCTCCCCCTGGCCGAAGCGTCGGTCATCTCGTGGACGAAACACTACCGGCCCGACGAGAACACCCCGAACACCGCCATCAGCTACTACCTCAAGGGTGAAGTCGTCTGCGCGCTGCTCGATCTCACCATTCGCCGGGCGACCAACGATCAGCGCTCGCTCGACGACGTGGTGCGCCTGCTGTGGACACGGTTTGGCAACGAGACCGGCGTGCCCGAGAAGGCGGTGGAGGCGGCCGCGCAGGAAGTGGCCGGCACTTCGCTGCGTGACTTCTTTGCGCACGCCGTTCACGGCACGCAAGAGCTCAGCTACGAGGTCTTCGATCATGTCGGTCTCGAGGTGCGCTACCGCACGCGCGAGTCGACCAACGACAAGGGTGGTACTCCGCCGCGCAGCAAGGTGGAGAAGACCGAAGGGTGGTTGGGCGTACTGCCCCGTTCCGGCAACGTGATCGCCACGGTGCTCGAGGGTTCCCCTGCGATGGCGGCGGGCCTCTACGCGGAAGACGAGGTGCTCGCCCTCGACGGCCTCAAGTGCGACGCCGCCTCGTTGCTCAACCGCTGCGAAGACAAGAAGCCCGGCGACCAGGTGCGCATCACCCTGTTCAGGAGGGACCGCCTGATGGAACTGCCTGTCACCGTGGCGCAGAAGCCGGCTGACGGCGTCTGGTTGCAGCGTGTCGAACGCCCCTCCGAGGCCCAGAAACAGGCGTTCCAGGCGTGGCTGGGAACGCCCTGGATCGGGGGCGAACCGGCGCCTTGAACGAAAGGCCCTTGAAGGTGTAGGTCGCTGCTCATGCGCATCGTTTTCCCCCTGACCGCGATCGTCCTTCTCGTTGGCTGCCCGAACTACACGCCGTACCTGCCTGACGGTGGCCGCGCGAAGCTCAGCTGCGCGACCAGCGAGCTCAACGTGCCGGTGACCGTGCTCGATCGACTCGGCAAGCCCGCGCCTGAGGCGGTCGTCGCGCTCGACTACCTGAGCTACGGCGAAAGCGAGAACCTGATCACCGACGTCAACGGCAGCGCGCTGGTGAAGGAAAAGTTCGGCCCGGGCACCGTGCGCGTGCTGGGCGTCGCAGGTGATCTCCGTACCCAGACCGCCGAGCTCTCTTTCGTCGGCACGGAGTGCAGCTCGTCGGTGACGCCCCGTTCGCTCACCCTTCAGCTGCAGTAGACGATGGGTAAGCCGAAGCGACCACCGAGCCTGGGAGAGCTGCGTCAGCGCCACCTGATTGACGGCGCCACGCTCCCCACCGGGTTGGTCGCTTCGCTGGAAGCCGACCCCCGCGAGGGTGCACAGCGCCTGGCCGAAGCCTTGAAGCGCCGCCAGGCCGACAATCGCGCCGAGGGGCAGCGGCTGCGGCACATGCTCAAGTTCGAGACCGAGCTGTGGGATCAGGGCCACGTGCACATCGCCGGGGTGGACGAAGCCGGCATGGGCCCCCTGTGTGGTCCGGTCTGCGCCGGCGCCGCGATTCTCCCGAAGGGCTACAAGCTCAAAGGCCTCGACGACTCGAAGAAGATTCTCGACGAAGAGTTTCGCGAGGAGCTCGCGGCCACCATCAAGAGAGACGCGGTGTGCTGGTCGGTCGCCTGGGCGCAGGTGGAGGAGATCGACTCCATCAACATCTACCAGGCCGGCCTGCTTGCCCTGCGCCGCGCGGTCGATGGTCTGTCTCAGATGCCCGACTACGTGCTGGTCGATGCGCGGAAGATCCCCGGGTTGGTGCCGCCTCAACGCGGGATCATCAAAGGTGACTCGCTGAGCTTGTCGATCGCGGCCGGGGCGATCCTCGCGAAGACCACGCGCGATCAGTTCATGGCTGAGCTCGACGCCAAACACCCCGGTTATGGCTTCGCTTCACACAAGGGCTACTCGACGCCCGAACACCTCTCGGCGATGGACAGGCTGGGCGCGATCGATCAGCACCGCCGCAGCTTCGCCCCCGTGCGCAAGGTGCTTGGGCTCGACCCGGTGCAGGTGGAGCTCTTCTGAGCGCTGACGTCGAGCTGGAGGCCTGGCTCGCCACGGCAGGTTTTGGTTCTGCGGCCGCGAAAGACAAGGCCCGCAGCGTGCTCGAGGCTGCCGGGCTCACCCGGGCCGGCAAGTCGCGCATGAGCCAGCAGAAACACGCACGCGCAACCGGGGTGCTCGGGCAGAAGTTGTTCCTCCACTGCACCAACCCCGACTGCCTCACCTTCGCGAAGTCTTCAGGCAAAGAGCCCGTGCAGTGCGAGCCGCGCAACACCTGCCAGCGGTGTTTCGGCTCTGACAACGCGCGCGCGGTGAAGGACGTGCTGGATGCGTGCCGTCAGAAGGGCCTCTCGAAGCTGGTGATCGTCGGAGGCAGCCCCACGGTTCGTCACGAGCTCGAGCGGCTGGTGCCTTCAGAGCTCGAGCTGCGCCTCGTCGACGGCACGAAAGCGCGACCGCTCGATCAAGCGCGCGCGGATCTCGCGTGGGGTGACGTGGTGCTCCTGTGGGGCGCCACCGAGCTGCACCACAAGGTCTCCAATCAGTATCAGGACACGGCGAGCGGCCCGTTGAAGCGCAAGCTGGTGCACGTGCCGAGGCGGGGCATCGCGCAGCTGCTCGCCGGGCTGCTCACGCACCTGCGGCGATGAGCTGAGGCAACATCGCGCGGAAGGCGTGACCGCGGTGGGAGAGCGCGGACTTCTCGTCGCGCGTCAGCTCGCTCATGGTCTTGCCGTTGGGCAGTACGAACACCGGGTCGTAGCCGAAGCCGTGCGTACCCCTGCGCTCGAAGCCAATGACACCTTCGCAGGTGCCCTTCGTGAAGCGCTCTTCGCCCTCAGGTGAAGCGAGGCACAACACGCACACGAAGCGGGCAATGCGCTTGCCGACCGGCACGTCTTTGAGTTCACCCAGCAGCTTCTCGATGCGCTCGGGCTCGGTCGGTGCGTAGCGGGCGGAGTACACGCCGGGCCGCCCGTCGAGCGCGTCGACCACCAGCCCCGAGTCGTCGGCGAGCGCCCACAGGCCCGTCGCCTTCGCGAAGGTGTGTGCCTTCTTGGCCGAGTTGCCCTCGAAGGTGTCGGCGTCTTCGTCGACCTCGGGGATCTCGGGAAAATCCGGGGCGCTCTTCACCCGAAAGCCTTCGCCCAGCAGCGCCTGGAGCTCCTTGATTTTTCCTGCGTTGCTCGAGGCGAAGACGACGGTGCGCATCAGCCGAGGACCTTCTTCTGCAGCTCGACCAGCTTCTCGGTCGCCGCCAAACCCGCGTCGAGCATCGCGTTGAGCTGCGCGCGATCGAACGATCCGTTCTCTGCCGTGCCCTGCACCTCGACCAGCTTGCCGCCGTCGAGCGCCACGATGTTCAGATCGACCTCGGCCGTGGAATCTTCCGCGTAGTCGAGATCGACACAGACCTGGCCCTTGACGATGCCCACCGAGATCGCCGCCACGTGCTTCAGCGGAGGCAGCTGCGACATGCCCTTGCCCTTGATCTTCCGCAGCGCCAGCACGAGCGCGACGTAGGCGCCCGTGATGCTCGCCGTGCGCGTACCGCCGTCGGCCTGCAGCACGTCGCAGTCGAGGGTGAGCGTGCGCGGCCCCAGCGCCTTCAAGTCGATGGAAGCCCGCAGCGCCCGGCCGATGAGGCGTTGGATCTCGAGCGTGCGGCCCTGCTGCTTGCCCTGCGAAGCCTCGCGGCGGTTTCGATCGTGCGTGGCGCGGGGCAACATTCCGTACTCCGCTGTCACCCAGCCGCCGCCGCTGCCGTACACGTGCGGGGGCACCTTCTCTTCCCACGAGGCCGTGCAATGCACCTTGGTGTCGCCGAACTCGACGAGGCAGGACCCTTCGGCGTGTTTGCTGACGTGGGGGGTCAGCGTGACAGGGCGGGTCTCGAACAGGCTACGGCTGAAAGAACGCATGCCGCAGGCTCTATCACGGCTTCAGGCCGTCTCTTGCCTCGAGCTGGGTGAGGAACTGCTTCACGCCCGCGGTGATCGCCCGCGCGAGCTTCGACTGATACTCGGATCCCGACAGCTGACGCCCTTCCTCCGGGTGGGAAACGAAGCCCACCTCGACGAGCACGGCCGGCGCCTCGAGCCCCATCAACACGTAGAACGGGGCCTGCTGAACACCACGATCCTGCGCGCCGGTCTCGCTGATCAACGCCTCGTG
>JAYTAT010000606.1:0-8575 GCA_043737315.1 Archangium sp. | reverse complement strand
CTTGGTTCCTGTTGTTCCAACTGGACCAACCAGGCCCCATCCACGCGGGCGCAGTGCGCAGAATCGCAACCCCGCAAATCTTAAAGAACCCGAACCGGCATCGCCCCTGCTGACAGGCGACTCATGCGAGTCACCACTGCTGAGGCGCCGTCACCCGAAGTCGAAACCCAACCCCAACCGCTCACCCGAGGCTCGAAGGGCCAGCCCGTCAAACACGCCCAGAACCAGCTCCTGCGAGCCGGCTTCACCCTGCCCCGCTACGGCGCCGACGGAGACTTCGGCCGAGAAACCGCCGCAGCCGTGGCCCGCTTTCAACGAGCCCATCAACTTGCCCCTACGGGAATGCTCGACGCGAAGACGCTCGCGGCTCTCGAGACCGCCCCCTCGCCCTCGCCTGACTATGCGGCCCTTTTCTCCGACGGCACGCTCAGGGCAACCCTCGCGGTCGGCCACGACGAAGCGGGTTCCCACGAGCCCGAACAGGCCAAGGTGCTCAAGGGGCTGGCCGAGCGCGGCTATACGCACGTGCCCGAGGCTGACCGCGAGCGCCTGAACCTCGACCCGCACGGCCTCTACCTCACCCGCACCCTCCCGCAGGGCCGGGTGATCATCGAGTTGATCACCCCCGACACGGACCACGCGAAGGCGCGCTTCGCCGATGCGATGCGTGCTTCCGAGTTCGTGCTCTACGGAGGGCACGGCCGCTACGGCTCAGGCCCCGACTTCGACGACATTCACTCACCGGCCGGCAACTTCGTCATCGGGCAACCCTTCGAGCCCGGCCATGTGACGCTGGGGCCCAATGATCTGGCCGAAGCTCCGCTGACCACGGCCTACCAGCTGCTCTTCTTCGACGGCTGCAACACCTTCCACTACTTCGACGACCTGCGCGCGAAGACCCCGGGCAAGACCACGAAAAACCTCGACGTCATCGGCTCGACCACCGAGCTGTACTGGAACGTCACGGCCTCAAACCTGCTCACCATGCTCGACGGGGTGACCGAACAGAAAAACCTGGAAGACCTCGAGCACTCGCTCAACGCCGTCAACCGGAGCGGGCCGGCTGATCAGCTCTCGTACTTCCGAGGCGACGGATTCGAGGACAACTGAGTCAGAGATTGGGGGGAGGCCACGTCTGCCCGGACAAACACTGGCGCTGCTGATCAGCCTGTGTCATGTAGGAAGTCGGTCGGTGAGACATATGTCTGCTAGTCGCAGCGATGAGCGCGGGGGGATTCTCAGCGTTCTCTGTGTCACACCGCACCGAACTTCCGTTCTTCAACGTTTTAATTGCTGATCAGAAGTCTGATCAGAGGCCGGTAAATCGCGGCGCGCGGCGTTCTGCGGCGGCGAGCAGGCCTTCACCGAGATCCTGGCTTCCATAGCTCTGGGCCTGGGCCCGGGCCTCGTGTTCCAGCGCCGTTTGCAGGGCCACCCGGTCGACTGCCAGGAAGGTCTTCAGCGCACGGAGCGCCAGGGGGGCGCCGCTGGCAATCTGTGCGGCGAGCGCCTGGGCGCGGGAAAGCACCTGGCCCGTCGGCGCCGTCTCGAGCACCAGGCCGAGCCGCAGCGCCTCGCGGCCATCGAACCTTCGGCCGCTGAAGAGCAGCTCGGCGGCCCGCTGCGCCCCGGCTTTCCGCGCCACCAGGTACGTTGCGCCCATGCCGGGGTGGAGCCCCAGCTGCACGAAGTTGAGCGCCAGCTTCGCGTCTTCCCCCGCGATGACCAGGTCGCACGCCAGAGCCACGCACAGCCCGGCGCCGATGGCCGGGCCCTCGATGGCGGCGATCACCGGCACCTCGAGGTCGAGCACGGAAAGATACCTCCCGTAGAACGAGAGCATGTGTTTGCGCGCGTCTTCGAAAGGCAGCGTTCGCAGCTCAGAGAGCATGGCCAGGTCGCCTCCGGCCGAGAACGCACCCGCCGCGCCCGTGAGCACGACTGCGCGCACGTCTTTGCGGAAGGAGAGCTCTGCGACGCGGGCCTTCAACGCATCGCCCAGGTCGGGAGACATCGCGTTCTTCCGGGCGGGGTCCGTCAGCGTGAGGGTGGCGACGTGATCCGCGAGGCTCAGCTCAACCGTGGGCAATGACATGGGTTGCGTCTCCCAAACCAGGAGCAACAAGTCCATCTGCACACCGCTGGGAAGTGGGGTGTCGTGCCGTGGACTTCTCTCGATGAACGTGGTGAGGACATCATGATGACTTCTCTTAAGTGGATGACGCTCGGAGCCGTGCTCGGCTTCTCGGTCGCGATGGGCGTGTCCTGCGGTCCTGCGAAATGCAACGCGACGAACTGTGCCTTCGGGTGCTGCGACGCGACGGGGTCGTGTCAGGCCGGCTCCGCCGGCTCCCAGTGCGGCGCGTCGGGCAATACCTGCATGTCGTGCGCGCTCGGCCAGAGCTGCAACCTGGGCACCTGCACTCTGACCGGGTTCACCGGCACCGGCGGTAGCGGCGGCAACACGGGTGGTGGCTCGGGCGGCGGCGGGGGCACCAGCGATCCCCTCTGCACGCGCTTCAGCAACGCAGCGACCTCATTCTTCTCGGGCCGGGCGACGTGCAGCAACGGCACCATCACCGTGAGCGTCAACTCGACGGGCGCAGATAAGTGCGGCGCCAGCATCAGCAACTGCAGCTCGACGACTGACCGCGCGGCTCTCACCGCTTACGTGGGTTGCATCGAAGGGGGCCAGGTCTGCTCGCCGGGCAACGAAGACACGGCGATCAACGAGTTCACCGTGTGCCTCCGTACGTTCCTCAACGCTGCCTCGATGACCTGCTCCGGGTTCAACGCCACGGGCGGCGGCCAGGGTGGTGGTTCAGGTGGCGGCTCGACCGGCGGTGGTTCAGGGGGCGGCTCGACCGGTGGTGGTTCGGGGGGTGGCTCGACCGGCGGCGGCGCGGGTGGTGGATCGACTGGCGGCGGCGCGGGTGGTGGATCGACCGGCGGCGGCGCGGGTGGTGGTGGTGGCGGTACCGTCAACGCTTGCGGCGGCTACGCGACGCGGTACTCGGCGCTCATGGCAGGCCGGTCGACCTGTCCCAGTGGCGGTGTTCAGCTCAACGCAGCCCCGAACCTCTCAGCTCAGTGCTCGAGTGCCTGCAGCGGCAGCGCTGATCAATCACTCATTCAGATGTTCACCAGCTGCCTGAGCACGGTGCCCAACTGCACCACTGGCAACGAAAGCAGGACGCTGAGCGGGTTCCAGGCGTGCGCGAGTGGTCCGCTTTCCAGCCTCAGCACCTCTTGCCAGTCGGCCCTGAACACCGCGAGCCTGACGTGCGAGACGCTGCCTTCCTTCCCTGCGCAGCGCAGCAACGCGACCTACTTTCCGAATAATGGAGGCTATGAGTACACCTCGGCGGCCGGGTTCAATGCGCCAAGCGACCCCTCAGACCGCCTCGGCATGGAGGTCATCTGGACCAACAACGGCAACGCGACCAACGCGGCCACGGGCACGCGCAACCTCCTCAACGAAGGCACATACGACGTGTGCACGTTCTGCGCGACGCTGCGGCGAGGCTGCACCCTTAGCCCCACTGGCGTCAGCTGCTCCGGCGGCAGCTACCTCGCTCAAGGTGGCACCATGACGGTCACCAGCGTCCCTCGCACCGCCTCGGGCACGTTCAGTGGCTCGCTGAGCAACGTGCGATTCGAAGAGTGGGACCTGAACATGGACAGGAAGGTCAACGGCGGCCGGTGCTTCACCGTGCCGTCCGGTAGCATCAGCGCCACCGTAACGCCGTAAACTGCCGGCATTGTCTCTCGAACCCGGTACCAGAGTCGGTCGCTACACCATCTCCCGCCTGGTCGCGCAGGGCGGGATGGCCGAGGTCTATCGGGCGGAGCAGGATCTCACGGGCGGCATCGTGCGACCGGTGGCCGTGAAGGTGATCCGCCCCGAGTACTCGGAGTCAGCCGACTTCCGCGAGATGTTCCTCGACGAAGCGCGCACCGCCTGCACGCTCAGTCACCCCAACATCGTTCACATCTACGAGGTGGGTGAGAGCGAAGACGGCCTGCTCTACATGGCGATGGAGCTGGTGGCCGGTGAGACCCTGGCCACCGTCAATCGCACGTTGCGCAGCCACGACGAACGCTTCTCCGACGAGGCGCTCTTTTCCATCGGCATCTTGTGCTGCTCGGCGCTCGACGCGGTGCACGCGCTCAAAGTCGAGAGCGGTCACGCGAACCTGGTGCACCGCGACGTCTCACCGCACAACCTGCTCCTGTCGACGTCGGGCAGCCTCAAGCTCATCGACTTCGGCATCGCCAAGGCGGCCACCAACCGCAACCTCACCATGCCCGGCGTCACCAAGGGCAAAGCCGGCTACTTCTCGCCCGAGCAGGCGATGGGCAAGAAGCTCGACGGCCGCAGCGATCTCTTCTCGCTGGGCGTCACGCTCTACAAGCTCGCTTCGGGTGGCACGCCGTTCGACGAACACAAGAACCACGGCGAGCGTCACGCGGCGCTGGTGCGCGGCCAATGGAAACACCTCGAAGACGTCTACCCGGGGCTGCCCGACGGCTTTTACGAGGTGGTCAAGCGTTCGCTGGGCGTCAAGCAAGAGGACCGCTACCAGACCGCGCGCGAGATGCGTGAAGCGCTCGAGCGGGCCGCCTTCGACGCGCACATTCGCATCGGGCAATCGAGCCTGATGGGCTACCTCGATGACGACGGTGAGGTGACCGTTGAGGGCGGCAGCCGCATGTCGGCTTTCCCCGGCATCAGCGCGGGGCCCAGCATCACGGTGCGCTCGCCGGTGACCTCACCGATGGCCACGCCTGCGCCTCAGGCCTCGTCGGTGCGTTCGTTGCCGCAGCAGCGCCACCTGACCGAGCGGTTGCCTCCTGTGACGGAGACACCTCCATCGAAGAACCGGGCCATGCTCATCGGTGCGTTCGCGGTGGCCGTCGCGCTCGGCGTGGGCGCCACGTTCGCGCTGTTGGGGCCTTCGAGCGAGCCGCTGCGGGTCGAGCCCCCGCCGCCCCGGGTGGAAACGAAGGTGGTGGTGGCCGGGGTGGATCCTCCGCGTGACCCGCCGTTGATGTTCGCCGAGAAGCTGCAGCCCACCATCGATGCGGGTGAAGAGACCATCGACATCGAAGAGGTCGCGCCGCCTGTCGCGACACCGACGGTGAAGCCCAGGGTGATGAAGCCCAAGGTGGTCAGCGCGGTGAAGACGCAGCCCGAGAAGGCCGAGGCGCCGCCTCCGATTTTGAAGGACGAGCCGATCCCCGAAGGCACCGGCAAGCTGGTGGTCAGCGTGGGTGACAACACCGCGCGCCACATCATCACCGTGCAAGGCGAAGAGTGGGGCACGCCCCCAATGAGCCGCAAGGTCGCCAGCGGCGTGCACAAGGTGCAGGTGAAGCTCGAGAATGGCACCGTCACCACGTTCAAGGCCGCGGTGATGCCCGACAAGACGACGGTGCTCACCCTCGATCCAGCCAGCCTCCGGTGGTCTTCGCGGAGCCAGTAATCGATGAGCGCGCTCGACCGTTGGCTCAGGCTGCGTGATCACCTGTCGGATGATCTGTTCGGTGGCCCGCGCGTGCTCAAGGCCGCGTGGGTGATCAACCTGCAAAAGGGCGGCACCCTGCCCTTCGTGCTCGCGTTGATGTGGCGCTTCGATTGTTGGTCGGCGACCGCGTGGACGTACGCCGCGCTCCACGGCAGTTACGGCCTGTGCTGGTTGCTCAAAGACCGCGTCTTCCCCGACCCCAACTGGGAAAAGAAGATCACCTTCGCGGGCGCGCTCAACATGTGGGCGGCCGTGTTGGGTTTGTATTGGATCGCGCCGGTGTTGGTCGTCACGCGCCGCATCGAGGCGCCCGTGTGGTCGTTGTTTCTGGCCACGCTCATCTACGCGCTGGGTGTGGTGGTGATGATGGCGAGCGACGCGCAGAAGTTCTTCACGCTCGAGGTGAAGAAGGGGCTGATCACCAGCGGGTTCTTCGCGCGTGTGCGTCACCCGAACTATCTGGGCGAGATGATGATCTACGGCAGCTTCGCGCTGCTTTCGATGCACTGGTTGCCCTGGGTGGTGCTGGCGTGGGTGTGGCTGGGCGTGTTCGTGCCCAACATGCTGCGCAAGGAAGCCAGCATGTCGCGGTACCCCCAGTGGCAGGCCTACAGGGCCCGCAGCGGCATGTTGCTGCCGTGGTGAAGCTCGGCCTCAGCGCGGGGTGAGCACTTCCTGCACGACCTGAAGCAGCTCATCGATGTCGAACGGTTTGCGCAGCAGGCGATCTGCGCCGAACTTGTGAGCCGTGGCGAGGTAGTCGACGCTGGTCTGCCGCGTGACGAACTTCGCGCCGCCCGACATCGCGATGATGGGCGTCTGCGGGAACTCCCTCTTCATCAACCCGATGGTCTCGATGCCGTCTTGTTGCGGCATGAAGATGTCGGTGATCACCAGATCAACCGGTTCACGGCGCTGCGCCTCGAGCCCTTTGCCCCCGTCGACCGCCAGCGTGACCTCGTAGCCGGCGTGCACCAGCACAGTCCTGATCATTTCCCGAATGTCACTGTTGTCGTCGATGACGAGCACGCGCGCCCGTGGAGATTGAGTGACCATGAAATCCGTCCTTCGGGGGTTACCGCCCCTGCTGACCTTCGAACCTAAAGGAGTTCGCAGGGCAATGTGCCGCATTTTCATCATGGCGATACCACGCTCAGCGCCTGCTCAGTCGAGCTTGCCGAACGTGCCGCGCCGCTCGAGCCACTTGGTGAACTCGAGCACCGGCACCACCGTGAGCGCCGCTCCGCCGACCACCAGCCAGTCGAGCGCCGGGAGCGCGAAGGTGCCGAACAGGTTCTGGAAGAACGGCACGTAGAGAATCACGAAGAGCAGCACGAACTCCCAGCCGACGGCGATGTTGAGCCACTTGTTGGCGAACGGCTTGTGCAACACCGAGCGGCGATCCGACCGGTAGCTGTAGGCCTTGAAGAACTGAATGAGCACGAGCGAGACGAAGGTCATCGACATCGCCTCGGCGAGGCTGCGGCCCGACTGCTGCGCCCAGGCGAACAGCCCCACGTTGACCAGCGTCGACCACGCGCCGCCCGTGAGCATCAAGGCGATCACCGGCCGGGTAAAGATGCCCGCCTTGCCGTCGCGCGGTTGACGCTGCATCAAGTCGTCTTCCGGCGGGTCGACGGCGAGCGCGAGTGCGGGCAAACCGTCGGTGGCGAGGTTGACCCACAGAATCTGCACGGCGGTCAAAGGGAGCGGCAGGCCCAGCAGCGAGGCGCCCACCATGAGGCCAATCTCTCCGATGTTCGAGCTGAGCAGGTACATCAGGTACTTCTTGATGTTGCCGAAGACGCGCCGGCCCTCTTCCACCGCGGCCACGATGGAGGCGAAGCTGTCGTCGGTCAGCGTCATCGCGGCGGCATCGCGCGAGACGTCGGTGCCGGTGATGCCCATGGCGATGCCGATGTCGGCCTTGCGCAACGAGGGCGCGTCGTTCACGCCATCGCCGGTCATCGCCACGGTGTGCCCGCCAGCCTGCAGCGCCGTCACGATGCGCAGCTTGTGAGCGGGTGACACCCGCGCGAACACGTCGATGTTCTCGATGTCGAGGGCGAGCTGCGCTTCATCCATCGCCTCGAGCTCGCGCCCGGTCACCACCCGGCCCTGCTTCAAGATGCCCAGCTCGCGCGCCACTGCCTCGGCCGTCTCGGGGTGATCGCCGGTGATCATCACCGCACGAATGCCCGCAGACTCACACTTCGCGATGGCGTCGAACGCCTCGGGCCGCGGCGGGTCGATCATGCCCATGAGGCCCAGCAGCACGAGGCCGTCATCCAACTGCTCGAGCGAGCCGTTGGGTTTGTGGGCGATGGCCAGCACGCGCAGGGCCTCGCCTGCGAACTGCGCCGCGGCGCCCAGCACCTTCTCGCGCCCTGCGGCATCGAATGGCACCGCGCCGTTTTGGCCCTCGAAGTGAGAGCACGCGTTGAGCAGCACCTCGGGAGCGCCCTTCACGAACACGGACTTTCCGTGCAGGGTGGCCATGCGCCGCGACTCCGAGGTGAACGGCACTTCACCCTGCCGCGGGCGCTGCGCGTCGAGCGCGCCTTTGTCGATGCCGGCTTTGGCGGCCACCACCACCAGCGCCCCTTCGGTGGGGTCTCCCAGCACCGACCACGCCGCGCCTTCGTGGCCCTTCACCAGGGTCGCATCAGAGGCGAGCACGCCGGCCTCGAGCAGCGTGCGCAAGGGAGCACTGAGCTCCACCTGCTTGCCCTCGCGCGTGATTTCACCCTTCGGCTCGTAGCCCGCGCCCGAGACCTCGAGCACTTCACCTGCGACGAACAAACGCCGCACGGTCATCTCGTCTTTGGTGAGCGTGCCGGTCTTGTCGGAGCAGATTACCGTGGCGCAGCCGAGCGTCTCCACCGCGGGCAGCTTGCGGATGAGGGCATTGCGCTTGATCATCTGCTGCATGCCGAGAGCGAGGCAGATGGTGACGATCGCGGGCAGGCCCTCGGGGACCGCGGCGATGGCGAGGCTCACCGCCGTCATGAAGAGGTTGATGATGTCCTTCTGCTCGGCGCGGAAGT
>JAYTAT010000605.1:0-3491 GCA_043737315.1 Archangium sp. | reverse complement strand
CGAGGTGAGGCAGAATGCGCTTGACGACGACGTGCCGGTTGAAGCCTTCGATGCCGCTCTGCTTCGCAAGCCACACCTCGGCCATGCCGCCGGTCGCGAGCTTCTTGATGAGCGTGTAGTTGCCGAATGACTGGTTGACGGACATCGCAGTACCCGAACGGGGCTAAGCATCGTAAGAAAGGCTGGGCGAATCCACAATGTTCCTCAGCGCTTACCTCGCCATCCTTGCGACACAGCTCCCGGTCGACGCCCGGGCAGGTGAGAATAAGCTCACCCAGCTGGACCTCAAGGTGACCCCCAACGGGCTCGCCTTCGACTGGAGCGACGCCGACGAATCCTTACGTGGGCAGCTCACCCCCAACCCGCTGCGCGCGGGTGGAAGTGCCACACTTTCTGCGGTGTTGCAGCCGCTCGCGGGTGACGACTACGACGGGCCGATCACGTTCGCGATCCGGCCCTTGAACGCGCTGGGCTCGACCTGGAGCAAGACCATCAAACGTCAAAAGGGCCAGCGGGGGTGGACGACAGAGGTCACCTTGCCCGACCCCGGCGAGTACCGGCTCGAGATCAGTTGGAGCACCACGCACCGCAAAGTGGTCAGAGGCGTGTTTCCAGTTTCTCCGGGATCGTTGCCGGGTTGGGTGACATGGGCAGTGGGCGGCGGGCTGGTTGCCATCGGGCTCGCCATCGGGTTGTGGATTTTGTTCGGCCGTAAGGAGCAGGTCTCGTGAGCACCATGAAGAAGCGCCCGTTGGGCCCCCCCCGTCGTGATCGGGGCCCGAAGGTTGAAAAAAAGGATCGCCCCAAGCGCGACAAAGATCCCAACTCGCTGGCCAACCGCGCGTTGCGTGAAGACCTGGTGATGCTGGCGTGTCTCGAAGCGTACGGCGCCGTGCGCCACGACGGCCGGCTGGCAGATCGTGCGCTCGACTTCACGTTGCGCCGCGACAAACACCTCTACTCCCAGGAGCGCAGGGCGGTGGCCGAGCGCGTCTACGCGTTGCTTCGCAAGCAGCGGTTGGTCGACTACCTGGCCGATCTGAAGGTGAAGGGCTTCGAGGCGCTGGTCTCGAGCCGAAAAGACATCTACCGCTTCGCCATCTCGCGCGTGATCGACGGGGAAGACGTCTCGATGGTGCTGCAGACCCAGGCGATGCCGGGCACCGACGCGGGCTGGCTCAAGACGCTCTCGCACGGCCGCGCGAAGTTGATGGAGAAGCCTGAGCTGGAGCGCTTCGCCATCGAGGCCTCCATCCCCGACTTTCTGGCGGTCAAGCTGCTGGCTGAGCTGGGCACCGAAGCGCGCCTGGTGTGCGAGGCGATGAACAAGCGCGGGCCGCTGTGTGCGCGCACCAACCCGCTCAAGGGCACCCGCGAAGAGGTCAAGCGCTTGCTCGAGGCAGAAGGCGTGAAGGTCTCGCTCACCCTGCTCTCCCCCTTCGGCCTCATTCTCGAGACGCGCACCAACGTCTACGCGCTCAAGACGTTCAAAGACGGCTACTTCGAGGTGCAGGACGAAGGCAGCCAGCTGCTGGGCATGCTGGTCGACGCGCCGCCTCGCAAGGTCATCGACGCGTGCGCCGGTGCGGGTGGCAAGGCGCTGCAGCTCGCAGCGCAAATGAAGAACCGCGGCGAGATCTACGCGCTCGACGTCGAAGAGCGTCGCCTCGAGGATCTCAAGCTGCGCGCGCGCCGGGCCGGCGTGCACAACGTTCGAATTCAGGTGATCGCGCAAGGCCCCGAGGCAGAAGAGCAGCTGGTCAAGCTCAACGGCCAGGCCGAACGTGTGCTGGTCGACGCACCGTGCAGCGGCTCGGGTACGTACCGCCGCAAGCCCGACGCGCGGTACCGCCTCACCGAGGCGATGCTTGCCGAGCACGTCGAGAAGCAGAAGATGTTGATCGCCCGCTTCGCGAAGCTGGTGAAACCGGGCGGCCGGTTGATCTACGGAACCTGCAGCCTGCTGCGCGAAGAGAACGAGGGCGTCGTCGAACACTTCCTCGCCGCGCACCCTGACTTTCAGCTCACGCCCGCGACGCCGTGGCTGGGTGAAGCGCTGGCGGCGCAGACCACGCGCGAGGGCATGCTGCGGCTCTACCCGCATCGCCACGACACCGACGGCTTCTTCGGCGCGGTGCTGGTGCGAAAGGCAAAGTGAACGAAGGGCTTAAGGTCGCCACGCCCGAGCGCGTGGCAGTCGATCTCCCCATCGCGGGGCTCGGCTCGCGTGCGATGGCGTACGTGGTCGACGTGGGGCTGCTCGGTGCCGCGGGGCTGGTGCTGTATTTCGGCCTGAGCTTTCTCGTCACCGATCCGGTGAACGCGGCGTTGGCGCTTTCCAGCCTCACGCGCACTTTGATTCTGGGCGGCGTGTTCTTCGGGCTCTGGGTCTACTGGACGCTGCTCGAGGTGATGTGGAACGGGCAGAGCGTGGGCAAGCGCCTGCTGCGAATTCGCGTGGTGAAGAGCGACGGCTCGCCGGTCACCGTTTTTTCCAGCGCCGTCAGAAACCTGCTGCGCGTCGTCGACTTCCTGCCCGCCTGCTATCCGGTGGGGCTGATCGCCATGCTGGTCGACAAGCGGCACCGCCGCCTGGGTGATCTGCTCGCGGGCACGGTGCTGGTGCGCGATGAGCAGATCGATCTCGCGCGGTATGAACGAATCACCTCGACCATCGCGGTCAATCAGCTCGAGCTGGCGACGGGCTTCCTGTCGCGCTTCGACCAGTTCGAGCCGTCCGCGCAGCTTCGGCTCGGAATGAAGATGGCCCAGCGGTTGGGTCTCACGCCGAACCCGTCGGCCACTGCGGTCGAGCTGCGCGAGGCGATTCGTGCGCATCTGCAGGTGGCCTGACGCATGGCCGAGCCCCTGCCCGCCTTCGTGGCTCGTCGCCGGCCCGACTGGACCCGGTTGGGGGCGATGCTCACCCAGCTGAGCTCTGGGAAGCTGACGCTGGCCGAGGTCTCGACCCTCGACGCGTTGTACCGCCAGGCGAGCGCGGATCTGGCGGTGGCGCAGTCGGCGTACGCAGGCACCGATGTCTTGCGGTTTCTCAATCAGCTCTGCGCGCGCGCGTACTCGACGATCTATCGGCCCCACGGCGCCCGGCTCGAGTCGCTGCGAGCCTTCTACCTGCAGACGTTTCCCCAGTTGGTGCGCGAGACGTTGCAGATGACGCAGCTGGCGGCGGCGCTGCTGTTCTTCGGCCTGGTGGTCGGGTTGGTCACCGTCTTCCTGCACCCGGATGGTGCGGTGGTGCTGGTGCCCGCTCAGCTCAGGCAGATCATCAGCCGCGGCGAAGTGTGGACTGACTTCGCGCTGAACAACGCCACGCCCACCGAGATGGCGGTGACCATCTTTCTCAACAACGTGCGCGTGATGATCGTCTCGTTCGCGCTCGGAGTGACCGCGGGCATCGGTACGGTGGTCGTGCTGTTGAGCAACGGCGTCAGCATCGGCGCGACGGTGGCGGCGTGTTTTCAGGCGGGCGT
>JAYTAT010000604.1:0-21190 GCA_043737315.1 Archangium sp. | reverse complement strand
ACGCGCTCAACGCCAACGTCGGGCATCGCCTTCGTACGGTGCGGCTGTCAAAGAACGTGAAGCAGGCTGACTGCGCGCGGGAGTTGGGCGTCAGCCCTGCGTATTTGAACCTCATCGAGAAGGGGAAGCGCGTGACGCCCTTTCCTCTCTTGTGGAAGGCCCTGCGTTTCTTTCAGGTCGATCCGGAAGAGTTCATGGCGCAGCTCGGAGAAGGCCGCGTCGACGAGGCGCTGGCCAAGCTGCTCGACGAGCCGCTGCTCAAGACGCTCGATTTCGATCAAGACTCGCTGCAGTCGCTCTCGGCCGAGCCCAAGCTGGCAGGCACCGTCGCGGCGCTCTTCAATCTCTACAAGAACACCCGATCGCAGCTGGAGAACGTGATGGCCCAGCTCTCGAGCGAAGAGCGCGGGCGATCGGCTGCGGGGCCGGGCGATGCGCGCCTCGACTACTCGCCTTTCGACGAGGTCTCTGACTTCCTCCAGTCGAACCAGAACTACTTCCCCGAGCTCGAGGAAGAAGCCGAGTCGCTGCGCACCGACTTCGGCAACGATCGAATCCTGGGGTCGGGGGTGCTGATGAAGATGCTCGAGGCACGCTTCGGCATCTCGACGCGCATCGCGGAAGCGCCCGAAGGCAGCTCGGTGGTGCGGCGGCTCTCGATGAAAGAGAAGCTGCTCGAGGTCTCGCCCACGCTGACCGAGCAGCCGCTCAAGTTCCAGATCGCCGCGACACTGGGGCTTCTCACGCTCGACAAGACGCGCCTGGTCGAGCGCATCGTGGGTGCGAAGACCAAACACGCCGAGACGCCCCGCCTGATCAAGGTGAACCTCGCGAACTACTTCGCTGGCGCGTTGATGCTGCCTTACGGCGACTTCTTCAAAGAAGTGCAGCGCACGCGGTACGACATCGAGCTGCTCTCGTCGATCTTCGGCACCACGTACGAGACCGTCGCGCACCGCGTCTGCAACCTGGCCGACGCGAAACGCAAGGGTCTCCCGTTTCACTTCATCCGCACCGACATCGCCGGCAACATCAGCAAGCGCTACTCGGGCACCGGCATCAAGTTCGCCTCGACGGGCAACTGCGGAAAGTGGGCGGTGCACCTCGCCTTCTTGAACCCCTCGCAGCTGACCCGGCAGTACTCGGCGATGCCCGACGGCACGACGTACTTCGATTTCGCCAAGGTGCAATTGCAGCCGATCGAAGGCACCATCGTGCGCGGCACCGCGTATTCGATCGGGCTTGGCACCCACGCAGAGAACGCCAGGTACCTCGCGTACGGGCTGCCCACCACCGACCTCAAACGTGACGCAGTGCCCATCGGCGTCTCGTGCCGTTTCTGCGAGCGCACCGACTGCAATCAGCGCTCGGCGGCGAGTTACCGGTTCGCGTTCTCGTTCGATGAGTACACGAAGAAGGATTGTTTCTTCTCGCCGCTGGTGAACAGCGACCACTCGGAAAGGAAGCGCCGATGAAGTGGTGCGTATTGTTTCTCTTAGCGGGTTGCGCCCTGCAGTCGTGGACGGTGCCGCAGCCGTACTTCAGCACCAAGCAGCCCCACGACGTCTTCGCGCGCGCCGTGGCGGCGACGGAAAAACACTGCGGCGGTGTCCGCGACGTCAACGAAGAGAGCGGCATCATCAGCAGCCTGTGGATCGCCTGGAACACCGGCGACGGGCTGGTGCTCACGAAATGCATGGTGACCCTGCTCAACGGCGATGCACACGTGCGCGACGTGAGAGTGACGTTCGCTGCGCGCCGTTGCCCCCTCTCAGACATGGATGACCTCGCAGCGCTTGCGCCGACCTGCGAGGTCGCCGACAGCGTGCCTGAGCAGGTGAAGAACGGCCTCCAGCGTACCGGCGCCCAGCTCGAAAGAGACATCGCGCGCTGAGTTGACTTTCGCTGGGTGGGCGAGCCGAATGCGCCCCGAAAATGCGCTTTCCCATCTTCGTCCTCGTCGCTGCACTGGCGTCTTCAGGTTGTGGGCAGAAGCCCGGTCCGATCGTCATCGAGCCCGATGCCGAGCTCGGCCCCCCACGCGTGAAGGCCACCCCGCCGGCGGGCCCCTTCAACGGTGAGATCACCATCACCTTCGAGTCGGAGCGCCCTTCGACGATCTTCTACAGCACCAACGGCGAAGACCCGCGCACCAGCTCGCTGGGCCGCGTCTCCGGTGAGTCGCCCATCACGCTGACCATCGCTGCGAACACCAGGGTGAAGTACTTCGCTTCAGTCGACGGTAAAGACGGCGATCTCGAAGAAGGCACCTGGATCCGCGCGGGCGGGCCCAGGGGCACCATCTCGGGCGTGGTGGTGGTGGGCGGCTTCGCGGTGAATAAAAAGGTCGGTCTCTTTCGCAATCAGGAACTCAAAGAGCTCGGTAAGCCCACCATGCCCACCGAGATCCCGTTTCTCTTCACGGGCCTGCGCACCGGCAATCACCGCCTCAGCGCGATCTCGGATCGCAACGATGACGGCGCGCTGATTCCTTTCCTCGACTATCAATCGGCGGTCACCACCATCGAGCTCGACCTGGCCGATCCGTTCAAGGCGGGGCCAGAGAACGTGCGCATCTATCTGGGCGCGTCGGGCTCGGGCCTGGGCACCTTGCGCGGAACGATCAGCCTTCCCCGCCCGCCGGCGCTTCAGAATCTTCAGATCTCGCTTCTCGATCCCGGCGCGCTCAGCGGCGGCCTCGACCCGGCGGCGCTGCTCCAGCAGTTGCAGAACGGCTACCAGATCATCACCACCCCCAACGAGACCGAGTACCCGTACGTGATCACCGACCTGATGCCCGGCCGGGTGAACCCGGTGCCTTCGTTGTTCGGCTTCGGCAACGGAGGCATCGCGCTCAACCTGCTGGCAAACCCGCTGCAGCCGGTGACCATCGTGGCGGATCAAGAGACGGTGGCAGACTTCGCGTTCGGCCCGGTGACCATCTCGGGAGACATCGTGCTCGGTTCGATGTCGGCGCCGACCGGCGGCCTGGGGTTCGGCATCGTGGCGGCCAAGACGGCCTCGCTGAGCACTGGAATCCAGGCGGTGTTGATGCCGGTGATCTTCATGCAGGACAGCACCACCATGACGTCGCGCGCGAGCTACTCGGGCGCCGCTTTCCGCGGGAGCAGCACGGTCAATCTGCGCCTCTTCACCAACGCCAACGGCGCGAACCCGATCACCGATGCGCTGACCTGGGCCGTGAATCCGTTCGCGGCCGGCATGCCCCATGCGACGGTCAATACTCAGATGGCAGACGTCGTGAGCAACATCAGCCTGCCCTGACGAGGGGCCCCCAAAGCCATTCGAGAACGCCGATCTCGGCTGCTGCGTACCGCCGATGTACGGCCCCGCAAGCGCCGCGGATGAGCGTCACCTGGCTGAAGTCGATGACCTGGTCGTCACACGAGCCGACCTCTGCTCACGTGCCGGTGCGACGGCGGCGCAGCAGCCACGCCACTGCGGCGATCATCGCGAGCTGAACCGACGCGGTCGAGCAGCCAACTGACTGCAGGTGCATCGCGATCGGCGGCTCATCGGGCGTGACGGCCTGCGGAGGTGCTTCGAGCTCAGGCTCTTCTGCCGCGGGCCGCGGTGAGGGTGCCGGCGCGACGGGCGTACCCACGGTGCGTTCTTCGACACACAGCCAGTTGTCCATCCACGTCGCGCTGGTCTCGGAGTGTTCGAACCACCGCACGCAGGTCTTCCCGGCGATCGGCCCCGCGGAGCTCCAGGTGAAGCGCCAGTTCTGGCCCATCGGCAAACAGAGGTAGTTGTCGGCCCAGGCCGCCGCTTGTGACTCGGCGCTCTCGGCGACGTTGGTGCACTCCATGCCCGCGATGGGCCCTGCGAACGACCACTGCATGCCCAGATCCGTCGTGCTGCAGAAGTGGTTGTCAGACCAGGCGTCGGGATCGCCCGGCTCGTTCACGTTCACGCAGGTCTTCCCGGCGCGCGGCCCGTTCTGGGTGAAGGTGAAACCACCTGCAGAGAACTCGGAGACCGCCGTGCTGCACACGTAGTTGTCGCCCCAGGAGTGTGGATCGCCCGGCTCGTTCCAAAGCACGCAGCTCTTGCCCGCGATCGGCCCCGCGCTCGAGTAGTCGAAGGCCCACGGGCTTTGGCGGGGGGCACACAGGCGGTTGTCGCTCCAGGCCGAGGCGTACATTTCGGCGGCCTCGGTCACCGGCGTGCAATCCATGCCAGGCAAATCGCCATTCGACGACCAGCGCAGCCCGAGATCCGTCGCGCTGCAGAAGAAGTTGTCGTTCCACGAATGGGGATCAGACGGCTCGTTCACGTTGACGCAGGTCATGTTCGCCTGCGGCCCATCGCAGCTGAACGCAAACGGCCCACTCGCGCGATCACACGACTGCACGCACGGACCACCGCCGGGCCCGCCGCCCAGGTATTCCCAGTGCCAACGCTCGCTGGGTACGGTGCGATGAAAACCGTATGCCGCGCCGTTCGCCGAGAGCCAGTTGTAGACGGCGGTGACGCTCGTATTGAGATCGAGGGCGGTGCCGCTCTGGTGATTGCTGTACCCGGGCCGCGCCGCGAGGTTGCAGCTGTTGCAGTTGCAGTTCACGTAGCAGGAGTAGAGATACTGCTGCTGCTCGGGGCTGCGGAAGCCGTCGTTGACCCGAATGTGTACGCCCTGGGCTGCCGCTGCCGCCTGCATCACCGCGTAGGCGTTGGCCGTCTTGACCTCGGCGGGCTGACCGTCGGCCGTCACCAACGTCAACGCGAAGGGCGTGCCCGATCGGTAGCCGGTGTTCGGGCGGTAGTCACAGCTCACGAGCCCCTGCTCGAGGGTGGCGAATTCGTCGGGCTCCTGTTCGAACTCGGGATCACTGCCGTCGAGCGTCGAGCCAGCACAAGAAGCGAGGCAGGTCAGCAGCAGGAGCCGAAGGAGCACTTCAGGGTATCGGCCGCGAGGTGACTCTCGTCAGCAGGCGAACCTGTAAATCCCAGCTACAGAAAAGCCGTCATTCAGGTCGCGCTGGCGACCGGATGATCTGGCCCCTGCAGCAGCGGGGTCATGTTCACCTGCGAAGGTGCGCCTTCGGGGCACAGCTCGAGGAAGCGGCCTCGCGATCGCGGCGTCCAGCTGTTGCGGCGAATCATTCCACCCAGCACCGTGAGCAGCTCGCGCGCGCGCTCCAGGCCCATGTCGACGGTGGCGAACACGTCGAAGCCGTCACCTCGGTAGAGCTCGCGGGTGGAAAGGTGGCCGGTGGGCGACGCGCGCAGACGGCCCAGGGGAGAACCGAGCGCGAGGGAGAAGAGGTACAGCCCGCGCACCCACCCATCGACCTCGTTTTTCGAAGGGGCCTGGCCGAAGGCGTCGAGCGAGGCCACGCGAATGAGCTCGTAGAAACCGCGGCCGATGCCCTTCACGCTGCTCGCCTTGCGGATCTGCAGCTTCGCGCGCACAGCGGGCGTGCCGACCAGTGAGCTGCCGTGGAGGTCTTGCATGAAGAAGAGTGACTGCGTCCACTCGATGCGCGCGCGGGCGGTGGCTTCGGGCTCACCCTGCTGGCGCTGAGTGGTGAGCAGCTTCTGGATCACCGGCTCGAGCGAACGGGAAACGCACAGCTGAGTGAAGTAGCCGGCCAGCCAGGCGAGCCCGGCATCGACACCGATGAGTGCGCCGTTCGAGACCAGCTCGGCGGCCTTGAGCCCGAAGTGAACCGGCGAGCGGGCGGCCATCAGCTCGGTGAAATGGGGGCGGCGACCGCGCGCCAGCCACGTATCGACGCCCTGAAACCACCCACCGAAGCGGGGCAGTTCGGGCAGGGCCGCACCAAAACGGGCGTACTCGAGGTCTTCCCCCAGGGCGCGGGCGAACTCCGACGGGAGCGCGTTGACGTGGGCGGCGAGACGTTCGACCGCGGTGAGGTGCGTCAGGAGTGCGGACATGAGGGAAGCAGCAACCAGCGCGCACCATACCTCCGGCACGGCTTGGGGGTGTCCTTTCCTGTGGCCCTTGATAGGCGCTTGGCTACAGTTTGCGTGCTTTTGCCCCCCGAAGGAGTCGTACCCCATGAAATTTTCGTTCGTTGCCGCTGACGCCTCCAAGGCCAAGGCAGACGTCATCGTCTTCCCCGTCTTCGACACTGATCTGACCGATAAGAAGAACCCGCCCAAGGCGTTGCAAGGTGTCGACAAGCGCACCAGGGGCCTGCTTTTCAAGACCGCGACCGCGGAAGGATTCAAGGGCAAGGCCGAGCAGACCTTCGTGTTCCTCACCCAGGGCAAATCGCCTGCGACGCGGGTGATCCTGGTGGGCCTGGGCGCGCGCGCGAAGTTCACCGCTGAGCTGCTGCGCCTGGCGTGCGGCCGCGCGGCGAAGACTTCGACGCGGTTGAAGGCGAAGACAATCGGCGTGCAGCTGCCCGTGGTGCGCGAGCTGGAGCAGGCCGTGAAGGCCGTGGTCGAGGGCTTCGAGCTGGGTGTCTACAAGTACGATCGCTGGAAGACCCAGAACAAGGACGACAAGAACGCGCCGAAGATCGACAAGGTCTCGCTGTTCTTCCCCGACGGCGTGAAGAAAGAGAAGGCGCACGACGCGCTGGTGGCACACGCGAAGTCGATCGCCGAGGCGACCAACTGGGCACGCGATCTCGTCAACGAGCCTGCGGGCACCATGACCCCCACCATCCTCGCGGACGCCGCGAAGGCGATGGCCAAGGAGGTCGGCCTCAACATCGCGATCGGCGACCGGAAGAAGATCGAAGAGCTCAAGATGGGTATGTTCCTGGCCGTGGCCCGGGGCAGCATCGAAGAGCCGCGCCTGGTGCAGCTGTCGTGGATCCCGCGAGAGACCGAAGCGGCCAAGCGCCAGCCGGTGTGCTTCGTGGGCAAGGCGATCACCTTCGACTCGGGTGGTCTGTCGCTCAAGACCTCTGACGGCATGCTCGACATGAAGACCGACATGGCCGGCTCGGCCGCGGTGCTCGGTGCGATGAAGGTGATCGCCCGCATGCAGCCGCCCTTCCCCGTTCACGCGTTCTTCGGCGCTTGCGAGAACATGCCGTCGCACAACGCGTACCGGCTGGGCGACGTGCTGGTCTCGCGCCTGGGCAAGACGGTGGAGGTCACCAACACCGACGCAGAAGGCCGCCTGGTGCTCGGCGACATCCTCACGTACGCCAACGAGCTCAAGCCCGCGGTGATCATCGATCTCGCGACGCTGACGGGCGCCTGCATCATCGCGCTGGGCAACTACATCGCCGGTGCGTTCGGCGGCGACGACCAGCTCTTCTACGACGTGTCGGAGTCAGCGCGCGTCGCGGGCGAGGATCTCTGGCGGCTGCCGATCACCGAGTACCAGCGTGACGTGCTCAAGAGCGAAGTGGCCGACATGAAGAACGCCGGCGACCGCGCGGGTGGTGCGATCAGCGCTGCGTTGTTCTTGAAGGAGTTCGTCGGCGAGACGCCGTGGCTCCACCTGGACATCGCGGGCCCCTCGCAGAGCCCCAAGGAGCGCGGATACTTCAACAAGGGCGCCACCGGTTACGGCGTGCGAACCCTCGTCGAGTTCGTCGCGCGACGTACGCAGCAGCTTTCAGCCTGAGTTCTGCCTCTCCCTGCGAACCAGCGGGGAGAGCGGAGCCGGTCCAGCGGAACGCTGAACGTGCGCAGCTGAAGCGAAGCGGAAGATGCGCCGAGGCGAAGCGACCCAGAAAAACCAGCGGGGAGAGCGGAGCCGGTCCAGCGGAACGCTGAACGTGCGCAGCTGAAGCGAAGCGGAAGATGCGCCGAGGCGAAGCGACCCAGAAAAAGGGGGCTCTACTTGATCGCCTCGATCCGCTTCTTGGTGAGATCGAGGTAGGTCGAGTCCATATCGATGCCGACAAACCGTCGGCCCTTGCTGACCGCCGCAACCCCCGTGGTCCCTGATCCACAGAATGGATCGAGGATCACCGCATCTTCGTCGGTGCACGCATCGACCAATCGCTCGAGCAACGCTACCGGCTTCTGCGTCGGGTGACGGCCGTGCACCTTCTCGCTGGGCTTGGGCGAGGTCATCGACCACAGGTGCCCTTCCCCATCGGTCCCGAGCTCTTCGTCGCCGGTCTTCGGCAGCGCCCACACGTCGCGCATCTGCTTGCCGCCGTTGGCCACCTTCATGTCCTTGTAGTTGAACTTGTGCTGCAGCTTGCCCTTCACCGGGGGCGAGGCCCACACGAGGATCTCGGTGGAGTGCGTGAAGTACCGGCACGCCAGGTGAGGGCTCGCGTTGGGCTTGTACCAGGTGACCGTGTTGAGCAGCTTGTAGCCGAGCTGCTGCATCGCGAAGCCGACCGAGAAGATGACGTGCTGCGTGCCTGAGACCCAGATCGAGCCCGAGGGCTTGAGCAGGCGCTGACAGGCCCTGAGCCACGCCGAGGTGAACTCGTGATCGGCCTCGATGCCCTTGCTGGTGTCCCAGTCGCCCTTCTTGACCGCCACGCGCTTGCCGCTGGCGCAGGTGAAGCCGCCGTTGCTCAGGAAGTACGGCGGGTCGGCGAAGATCATGTCGAACGTCTGATCCTCGAAGCGATCCAGCAGCGCGAGCGAGTCACCCTTGTAGAGGACGTAGTCCTTGCTGCGTGCGTAGACAGACTCCGAAAGGTCCGGTGTCGCGCGGGGGCGCGCGATCGAGTTCGTTGACGACATCCAACCTCCGAATTGAGTGGGGCCGCGGGTGCTACAGGCCTGATCGGTAAGGTATGGGAAGTTCGATCGCTGTCGAATTTTCAGCCCAAGACGATGCGGAGATTGGGGTTGTCTGGGTGAAAATAACGGCGTGCCGATACCCAACGACATTCGTTCGCTGTTCGCTGAACTTCCGCAGGCGCAGCTCGATCGAAAGACGCGCGAAGACCAGATCGTCCGCGAGCGTGAAGAGGCAGCGCGCCAGCGGGAAGAAGAACGAAAGGCACAGCGGGTGGCGCTTCGTTCAGAGCTGCTCGTCGCGTGGGACTGGCTGCTGGGTGATGGCCAGGAGCTCGCGGCTGAGATGCGCAAGGCGGGCTTCGGCCGGCTCGAGTTGTTGGGCCCCCTCGATGAGGAAGGCAGGGAGTGTCCGTGGCAGTTGAGCGCGCGCGCGTTGATCCTGCTCGACGATGGGCAGCTCGAGGTCGTGCGGCAAGATGACTATCGGGCGCTGCGCTACCTCATGAACACCGCCGATGAGCTGCTCGACATCGAGCCTCCGGGTGTCAGCCGCGCGTTCGTCGAGGCGGTGCGGTCAGGGGCCATCTGGCGCCGGGTGAGCGATCAGCTGCGCGCCTCGACTGCTTCGCGCGTCGAGGAGGAGCGCTGATCATGCTATCGACGCACATGGGGACCTCACGGATGAAGGTGGCGCTGTTCGATACACATGGCTTCGAGCGCGAGTCTTTTGCCGCCGCGAACGAGCGCGTCGGGCACGAGATCACCTTCGTCGATCCGCGCCTCACGAGCGAGACCGCGCCGCTGGCTGCCGGGCACGACGTCGCGTGCTCCTTCGTCAACGATCGGGTGAACGAGGCGGCACTGACCGCGCTGCAGAAGGGCGGCGTTCGCCTCATCGCGTTGCGCTCCGCTGGGTACAACCACGTCGACCTCGCCGCCGCCTCGCGGCTCGGGCTGAAGGTCGTGCGTGTCCCCGAGTACTCGCCGTACGCCGTGGCTGAACACGCGGTCGCGCTGGTGCTCGCGCTCAACCGCAAGATTCACCGGGCCTCCGCGCGGGTGCGCGAGTGGAACTTCTCGCTCGAGGGGCTCGTCGGCTTCGATCTGCATGGCAAGACGGTCGGGCTGATCGGCACCGGGAGGATCGGCCGGGCGGCGGCCTCCATTTTCCGTGGCTTCGGCTGCAGAGTGCTCGCGTACGACGTGAAGCCCGACGCGGCCATCGTCGCTGAGGCAGCCGTGCAGTACGCCGACCTTCAGACGCTCTACGAAGAGGCCGACATTCTCTCGTTGCACGTGCCGTTGACCCCGGCGACCCACCACATGATCGACGAGAAGGCGCTCTCGACGATGAAGCGCGGGGTCATGCTCATCAACACGGGCCGTGGCGCGCTCATCGACAGCCGAGCGCTGATCGCCTCGCTCAAGACAGGTCACATCGGAGCTGCGGGGCTCGACGTCTATGAAGAGGAGGAAGGCATCTTCTTCCGCGACCTCTCGGACAAAGTCCTTCAGGACGACGTGCTCGCCCGCCTGCTCACGTTCCCCAACGTGCTGGTGACGTCGCACCAGGCCTTCCTCACCCGCGAGGCGCTGTCGAACATCGCCACCACCACGCTCGCGAACATCACCGCGTTCGAGCGCGGCGAGAAGCTCGAGAACGAGGTCGTCGCGCAGCAGCCGACTCAGGGCTGAGCCCGCAAATGAAGAAGGCCGACGGGGGCTCGCCCCATCGGCCTTCATACGACTGACCTGCCGAAGAATCAGGTCGCGGACTTGAGGGGGACGGCCGCGACGGGCGTGCCCTTCTTCGCGTCGTACTTCTTCTTGAAGCGATCGATGCGACCCTGCGTGTCCATCAGCTTGTACTTGCCGGTGAAGAACGGGTGGCAGTTCGAGCACACTTCGACGGCGAACGAACCACGGGTCGACTTGGTCTCGATGATGTTGCCGCACGCGCAGGTGATGCGGGCGGGCGGGTAAACGGGGTGCAGGTCGGCTTTCATTGTGGACTGCCTTTCAAAGCCGCTTTGCATCGGGGCAATTCCCGATGGACCAGCGGGGGCTGTCTCTTAACCATGACGGATGACGGTCGGCAACAGGGCCGGAAGCCCTCACCTCACCGGTCGACCCTCAGCGCTCTGAGAGTGCGGCCAGACGGTACTGGGCTGCCTGGGCGATGGCTTCGTTGCTTCTGGGAAGATCGGGAAAGTGGCCAATCAACTCGTGCTTTGGCTGCTTCCGCTGGGTGATCGCATTTCGGTAGCACCGCAGCGCCCCTTCGAGATCGCCCCGCCGTTCGTTGACCTGCCCCAAGAGGTAGTGGCCCACCGCCAGGGTCGGCTCGAGGAACAGCGCCCGGGTCAGCTCGATCTTCGCGTCATCCAGCTGCCCGCCCTGCATCTCAGCCAGCGCGGTGTAGAGCCGCGCTTCCACGCAGAGGGCCTCTCGAGACAGCGCGTACTGGTACGCCTCGCGCGCCTCATCGAGGTTGCCCATCAACGCGTACACGTTGCCCAGGGTCAGCCGCGCCGCCAGATCATCGGGCTCGTCATCGGCCAGCCTGCGCGCGGTGCGCAGCGCCTTTGGAAAGTCACCCTTCTCGATGGCCTCGACCACTTCAGCCAGCCGCTCGACCGGCGTCTTCCGCGGCGGTTCGCGAGGTGCTGGCGAAGGTGACGGCGTCGATGGCCGGGGGGGCAGCTTCGCCGCGGCCTGCCGCTTCAAGTTGCGCAGCACCGACTCGACGTCGGTCGGAGATCGTTGCGGCGGTGGCAAAGGAGGCGGCGCAGACGGCCGGGCCAGGGTCGTCACCGGCGCAGGCGCCTTCCGCACGCCCGAGAGCGGCCGTTGGTAGGCGAAGGTGCCCCCCACCTCGACCATCTCGAAGCGCGTGCTGATCTTGAACAAGCTCTCCGAGTAGCCCAGGAACATCCAGCCGCCGGGCCGGAGCGATTCGTAGAAGCGCTCCATCACGCCGACGATGGTCGGTTGATCGAAGTAGATGATCACGTTGCGGCAGAAGATCACGTCGAGTGACCTCGCCATGACCTGGGTCCACACCGGCGCTGCGAGGTTGTGCCCCTCGAAACGAATGAGGTCTCGCACCGGCTGCACCAGCTGGTACCCGCCTTCGACGGGCGCAAAGAACCGCGAGATGCGATCTTCACTCACGCCCACCAACCGGCGCGCGGGGAAGAAGGCGCGCGACGCCGACTCGGTGGCAGCCGGGTTGAGATCGGTCGCGAGGATGTCGACGGTGGCCGGGGTCTCACCGCGCTCGAGCGCGACGATCGACAGCGAGTACGGCTCTTCACCGGTGGCGCAACCGGCCGACCAGAGCTTCGTCTGGCGCGACTCGAGGCGGCCGCGCTCCATCACCTGCGGCAAGACATTGCGCTCGAAGGCCAGGAACTGGCGCGTGTCGCGGAAGAACTCGGTCTTGCCGACCGTGACGAGCGGGATGAGCGAACGAAGTTCCTGCTCGCCCGCGCGCTGCTTGAGCCTTCCTACGTACTCGGCGGCGTCGGTGATGCCGAGCGCGGGCATGCGCGCCTGGAGCGCCAGCCGCAGCCCGTAGTAGCCGTCGGGGGTGATTTTGAGGCCCGCACGCTCGAGGAGCAGCGCAGCCAACTGCTCGAGTGACGGCCGCTCGATGCTCAGGGTCATGAGAGCCACCTCACGAGCTGCGCGCCGATGTCGTCGAGCGGCAGCACCAGCTCGGCCGCGCCGATCGACACGGCTTCCCCCGGCATGCCGAACACCACGCTCGAAGCGCGATCCTGCGCGATGGTGTGCCCACCCGCTTTCCGAATTTCCTCGAGGCCTCGGGCCCCATCGCGCCCCATGCCGGTGAGTACGACGCCGATGGCCCGCTTGGAGAAACTCTGCGCCACGCTCCTCAACAACAGATCGCACGATGGCTTGAAGCCACCGATCGGCGCGGCGTCGTCGAGGCGCATCACCCCGCTCGGGTTGACGATCAGGTGCAGATGCGAGGGCGCGATGAAGAACTCCGACTTGACCAGCCGCTGACCGTCGGCGGCCTCATGCACGCGGTGCCCCGTCTCTGAAGCCAGCCAGCGCGCGAGATCGTCAGAGAAGCCCGGGGTGATGTGCTGGCAAATCACCACCGGCGCGGGAAAGTCGGGGGGCAGATCCGCCAGCACTTCAGCCAGCGCCCTGGGCCCCCCCAACGACGCGGCGATCGCCACCACGGAATAGTCGGGCCGAATCATGGGCAGCCCCGCCGACGTACGGCGCTTGCGCCCCCGGGGGTGCCGCACCACCGAGATCGAAGAGACCAACACCAACTGCTTGCGCAAGGCTGCCTGCGCCTGGGGGTCGGGCGTGGTGGGAATCGAGACGACCTCGAGGGCGCCCGCGTCGAGCAACGCGAACGCCGCCTGCCTCGCCGCGGGGGACGCCACCAACAACACGATGGGCCGGGGCGCGTCAGACATCACCCGCTCCACCAACCGCAGCACCTCGGTCGAGGCGTCGACCACCTCGATCAGCAGCAGCTTCGGGTTGACCCGGCGAATGAGGTCGAGCGCCAGGCTGGGTGGTGTCGCGTCACCCGCCTTCGTCAGCTCGCCCTCGAACACCCATCCCAGGCGCGCTGCCGCGGTGCCACTGGTGTCGACGAGGAGCGTGGAGCAGCTCACGTGAGCCGATCAATGGTGAGCGCCAGGCTCTCGACCCCCAGCTCGCCCTTGATGAGGTACGCGTCTGCGCCAGCGTCGAGACCACGCCGCTTGTCTTCCGGCGAAGCGAGCGACGAAAGGATGACCACGGGAACCTTCGCCAGCTCAGCCGATTGTTTGATTCTCCGGGTCAAGCTGAACCCGTCGAGCCGGGGCATCTGCACGTCGGTGAGAATGAGGTCGAACACCGCGCTCTGCAGCTTGCTCCAGCCATCTTCGCCGTCTTGCGCTTCTTCGACGGTGTGACCCAGCGCCCGCACCAACGCGCTCTCGGTGGCGCGCGCGATGGGCGAGTCGTCGACGAGCAGCACCTTGAGGCGCCGCGTCTGAGAAGCCTCGGTGACCGGCCGCGCCATCTTGCGCACCTCGGCCATGATGTCGGGCACGTGCAGGAGCACCGCGATGCGCCCGTCTTCGAGCGCCGCCGAACCTGCGACGAACGGAGCGCCCTTGAGGAAGTCGCCCCCCACCGGCTTGACCGCCACCTCGCGCTCGTCGACGAAGCCGTCGACCACCAGCGCCGCGAGATCTTCGCCGTAACGCACCACCACGCAGGGAGGCCGCTCGAAGCGGGGCCCGCCGTTGAGGCCGAGCAAGGGGCCCAGGGCCACCATGGTGACCGGCCGGCCGCGGTGCATCACGGCCACGGTGCCCATGATCTCGAGGCGATCCTCGGGGCGAAAGCGGGCGACGGCTTCCACGTCGGCTGCGGGCATGCCGTACACGTCGTCGCCCATGCGAATGAGCAGCACGCGCATGAGGGCGAGCGATTGGGGAAGGCGCAGCGAGACGGTGGTGCTGCGGCCGATGCGGCTGGTGACGGCGACCGAGCCGCCCAGCGACTCGACCTTCTTCTTGACCACGTCCATACCCACGCCGCGGCCCGAGATCTCGCTGACCTCTTCGCGCGTCGAGAAACCGGCGCGGAAGATGAGTTCCATCGCCTCGCGTTCGGACAGTGAGGCGGCCTGTGACTCGGTGAGCAGGCGCCTGTTCACCGCGACCTGTCGCAGTCGATCGGGGTCGATGCCGCGGCCATCGTCTTCGATCTCGACGTGCAGCATGTCGCCGTCAGCGCGGGCGCGCAGGTGAATGCGGCCCATCTCGGGTTTCCCCAGCGTGCTGCGCGTGTCGGGCCCCTCGATGCCGTGATCGACGCTGTTGCGCAGCAGGTGCACCAGCGCGTCACGCAGGTCGGCGACGAGGCTGCGATCGACGCCGGCGTTGGTGTTGTCGACCACCATCTCGATGTGTTTGTTCTGCGCGTGCGCCAGATCGCGGGCCGCACGCGGGAACGCCTCGAACACCGACGCGAGCGGGATCAGGCGCGCTTCTGCCACGTGATCCGCCATCTGCCTCAGATTGCCGTGCAGCGTATTGAAGCCGTCGGCGTGGCTGCGCACGAAGCGGAAGGCGTCATCGCGCAGCAGGTGAAGATCGCTCTCGAACTGGGCCACGCGCCCGCGCTCCTTCTCGTCGAGATCCTGCTTTTCGGAGAGGCGCAGCAGGTTGTCGCCCAGGCGCGAGAAGCGCTCGAACAACCCTTGAATCTCTGCGCCGCGAAGGCCCGAGCGTGCGCTCTCGACCAACAGGTCGCCCGCGAGCAGCCCGAGCGCGTCGAGGATCTCGACGTTGACGCGGATGCTTCGGTCGATCGGCGTGGCGCGTTCGGCCCGCTCTTCGGGGGGCCTGGGCGCGGGGCTGCTCGCACGGGGCGCAGCGACGTTGGAGGGCGCGGTCGGTGCAGGCACCGGAGAACCGTCGGGCTTCTTCGGCGGGGCCAGCTTGGGCCTCGCCCCCGGGCGCACCGGCTTGAGCGGCGGCACCGGGGTGCCCGCCATCTGCGACATCTTGGCGGCCATCTCGTTCGACTCGTCTGTGCCTTCTTTGGCCGCCTCGAGATCGTCGAGCAGGTCTGACAGCGCATCGCACGCGTGCAGAAGAAGATCGGTGGCGGTGCGCGTCTCGACCTTCTTCTCGCGCTCGACCTTGAGCAGATCTTCGCAGCAGTGTGCGAGCTGACCGATGGCAGCCAGGCCCAGCATGCGGGCCTCACCCTTCATGGTGTGGAGCTCGCGCGCGACTCCTTCGGCGGCGGCATTCGACTCGGGCTTCTCGAGATCGAGAACCCCCAGCTGAATGGCCTGGAGCCGGTCCTGCGTCACCTCCACGAACTTGACGAGGAGGGACTTCTTGAGGGCCTCGGTATCCACCCTGGCGTCAGTCTGCCTTGAAGCGTTTGATCAGATCCGAGAGCCGGCTGGCGAGCTGCGTGAGCTCGGCAGCAGCCGACGTGGCCTGCTTGCTGGCCTGCGTGGTCTGGCGCGTGACGTCTTCGATCTCTGCCATCGAGGCCACGACCTGTTCGGTGGCCGTGCGCTGCTGCTGCGTGGCGAGGTTGATCACGCGGGCCGCGTCACTGGTTTCCTGCACGCCGGCCAGAATGCCTTCGACGGCGCTGGCAGCGACCGAGCCCAGGCGTTCACCGGTCTCGGTGGCGGTGCGCGAAGCATCGGCTGCAGAAGCGGCGGCCGCGGTGGCTTCACGGATCTCGGTGATGAGGTTCTTGATTTCCTTGGTGGAGTCCAGGACGTTCTCGGCGAGGCGGCGCATCTCGGCGGCCACGATCGAGAAGCCCTTGCCCGCTTCACCGGCCCGCGAACCTTCGAGGGCGGCGTTGAGCGCGAGCAGGTCAGAACGATCGGCGATCTCGTCGATCACCTCGACGACGGTGCCGATGCGCTCGACCCTTCGCAGCAGCTTGGTGATCGACTCGGACACCGCGATGCCGTCGGCGCGAATCTGCTGCATCGCCTCGATGAACTCACCGATGGCGCCGCGGCCCGAGCGGGCAGAGTTGAGGGTCTCTTCGGCCACGCGCGCCACGGCGCCGGCGTTCTCGGCGATCTGGGCCGAGGCGTGCTTCAACTCTTCCATCGTGGCGGTCGTCTCGTGAATCGCGGCGGCCTGCTCGGTGGAAGACGACTCGTGCTGGGTCGAAGCGGCGAGCACCTCGTTGGCCGACGACGAGAGGCGGAGCGCCGCTTCGTTGATCTCACGCACGAAGGTGCGCAGCGTGTCGATCACCTTGGAGAAGCCATCGAGCAACGGGTCGATGACCGGGTCATCGATGGGGGTCCATTGAAAGGTGGTCAGGTCGCCCTGGCTCACCAGCGCAGAGAGCGCCGACTGGGCCGACTCGAGCAGGTGCTGCATCTCTTCGCGACGGGACACGGCGGCCTTCTGTTCGGAGCCGACGCGAGTGAGCAGGTCGTTGAGGAGCGTGGCGAGCTCCTTCTGTTCGCCGCTCAGGCCCTTGAGATCGACCCGGTTGACGTAGTTGCCCCCGGCAGCGGCGCGCAGCACCCCGATGAAAGGGGCACTGCCGCTGGCGGCAGGAGACTTCTTCTTCTTGGGAGGCTCGTTCGTTTCAGTGGCCATGGGGGGGTTCCTTCGGGTCGCTTTGGACCGTTGCGAGGAGATCGATGAGGAGCACGGTGGCGTCGCCGTCGAGCCAGGCTCCGATGGAGAAGCGTGCTGCTTTGACGGCGGGGGGCATGCGGCGAAGCGAGTTGATCGGCACGCGGGAGACGCCCATCACCTGATCGACGGTGAGACGGCGCTCGTGACCGTGGCCGGTCTCGAAGACCAACGAACGGCCTCCGACATCGGGCGGGCCCAGGGGCTGGCCGACGCTCTCGGTGGGTTCGTGAATGTCGATGCGGCGCACCTGCATGAGGTCGGCCCCGTAACGGATGCCGGCCACGTCGAAGATCACCAGATCGATCATCTCGGGGGCGCTCACCTGGCCACCGACTTCTGGCGGGCCGACTGCACCACCCGCGGCAGGTGAAGCAGGCTCAACGAGCCCAGCTCGCGTGATTGCACCACGCCTTCGAGGAACTCCTGCGAGGTGCCGGCGCCTGCGGGGGGCGGCATCTTGTCGGCCACGAAGATGCGGCGCAGGCCGATCACGTGATCCGCGAGAAAGCCGACCACCTGCCCGCCCGCTTCACTGATGAAGAGACGGGTGCGGTTGGTGGGCTTGCTTTCGCCCTGGCCGATGAAGCGCAGCAGATCGATGAGCGGCAACACTTCGCCTCGATGGCCGACCACGCCGAGGAGGAAAGAGGGTGAGCGCGGCAGTGGCGTGAGCAACCCCATACGGGTGACTTCGCGCACGTGTTCCGAGCGAACCCCAAGGGTGAGGTCTCCACACCGGAAGACGAAGAACTCTTCATCGGGGCGCGCGATCGTCGCCGAAGCACGATCGGGAGCAGCGGCAAGAGCACGTTGAAGCAGTGAAGGTTCCAAGACGAAGACCGCAGCGTAGCGAAATGCGCTCACGGACCGTGGGGAAAAGTCTGCTAAGAGCCCTCGTCATGGTCGCGCGAGTGCTCGTCATCGACGACAGCCCCATGATGGTGCAGCTCATTACCCAGGCTCTGGTAGGGGTGGGTTTTGCGGCTGACTCGGCGTCTGATCTCGCCGAGCTTGGCCGCCAGCTCGATGCACACATCTACGATCTGGTGCTGGTCGACGTGAACATGCCCGAGATGTACGGGGATGACGTCGTAGAGTTCCTCAAGGTTCAGCGGCAGATCAAGGCCAAGCTGTACCTTTATTCCGACATCTCAGAAGACGAGCTGACCGCCAAGGCCCAGGCCGTGGGGGCAGATGGCTACATCACCAAGTCGAGCGGGCTGGAAGCGGCCGTCGAGATGATTCGCCTCGCCCTGGCCTCTCACACGGGCCCTGCCAGGCGGAAGGTGCTGGTGGTCGATGACAGCGAAGCCACCGCGCGCCTGCTCAACGCCGAGCTGACCGCCCAGGGCCACGAGGTGATGTCTGCCCTCTCGGCCGACGCGGCCACGAAGATCATCTTGAAGAAGAAGACGAGGCCCGACCTCGTGCTGCTCGACGTGCACATGCCCGGCGTCAACGGCGAGGAATTCTGCCGGTTCATCAAGGGCAACTCGTTGTTTGCCGGCATTCAAGTGGTGCTGTGCTCTGCCGAAGAAGAGGGCGAGCTGCAGCGGATCACCAAGGCTGCCGGCGCCGACGGCTACGTGCGCAAAGACTCGTTGATCGCCAAAGAGATCCTCGAGCTGCTGACCTGAGACTCGGGTGCGCCGGCGTCTGAATTTCAGACAACGACGCCAAGTCGCCTGAATCGCTGGTAAATTTTCCTCAAGTGGAGCACCCACGCGCATCGTGTCAATCGCGCTGGCGCGTAACGTGTTGATCCCTCGCGCATTCTGCCGCTCGTCTGGTTGGCCCGCCAATTGGATAAGGTGATGTCAGATGACCTTGGTTCGACTCTCACCTCGAATGGCCGCCCCCGCGCAGGTGCAGGCGCCTCACGCCGCCCGCGCTTTGGCGCCGTTGGCGAAGAAGCAGGTCGATGGGTTCGAGCGGAAGTCGGTTGCGGCGCGGCTGCTCCAGCGCGGTACGACGGGCGCGGCAGTGTCGCAGCTTCAGCAGCGCCTGGTCGCGGCGAAGTTTCTGTCGGTCACTGATTTCAAGTCGGGGCCTGGCGTGTACGGGCCGCGCACGGAAGCGGCGGTCAAGCGCCTCCAAGCGCGTGTCGGCCTTCCGGTGACGGGCAGCGCAGATTCGAGCACGCTGGCCGCGCTCGCGGGCGGCGCGCGGTACGAGCCGGTGGTGATTCCGAGGCTCTCTGAGACTTTCACTGACGAAGTAACGCAGCCCATGGGACGCCCGATCGGGCTCTGAGCTTCGACATCACCCATCAACAGAGGCCGGCATTGTGCCGACCTCGAACGGGCCCGTGGCTTTCCCCCTTTGGCCACGGACCCGTACTTTTCTGAAGTTCCCCCCCCTGCCCTGCGCACGCGGGGAGAGGGCCGGGGCGAGGGGCCCGTGTTAACTCTCGGCAGCCATGAGAGTCCTCTCCGTCATCCCCCCGATGACGCAGCTCAACACGCCCTACCCGTCGACCGCGTACCTCACGGGCTTTCTGCGGCAGCAAGGCGTCGAAGCCGTACAGGAAGATCTCGCGCTAGCGCTGATCCTGAAGCTGCTGACGCCCGAAGGACTGCGGGCCGTCAAAGACACGATCACGCTCGGCCACGAAACGCTCCGAGTTCGCCGCTTCTCCGATCAGTTCGAGCGCTACCGCACGACCATCGGCCCGACGATCGCCTTCCTTCAGGGCCGCGACGCGACGTTGATGCACCGCATCTGCAGCCGCGAGTTCCTCCCCGAAGGCCCGCGTTTCCAATCGCTCGACGCCTACGTCGACGCCGACGGAGGTGACCCGATGGCCTGGGCCTTCGGAGCGCTCGGCACCCACGACCGCGCCCGTCACCTCGCGACGCTGTACCTCAACGATCTTGCCGACGTGCTGAAAGACGCCGTCGATCCCCGCTTCGAGTTCGTGCGCTATGCCGAGTCGCTCTCGCAGAGTCAGGCGACCTTCGAGCCGCTCGCCGAAGCGCTCGCAACCCCGCCCAACCTGGTCGATCGGACGCTCGAGGCGCTCACCCTCGAGTCGCTGAAGCGCCACGAGCCCCGGCTGGTGCTGCTTTCCGTACCCTTCCCCGGGGCGGTGTACGCCGCCTTCCGGATCGCGCAGACGATCAAAGCGCACGATCCGACGATCGTGACCGCGCTGGGGGGCGGCTTCGTGAACACCGAGCTGCGCGAGCTGACCGAGCCGCGCGTGTTCGACCACTTCGACTTCGTCACGCTTGACGCGGGTGAACGCCCGTTGCTCGCATTGCTGGAGCACCTCGAGGGCAAACGCCCCGCGGAAAAACTCGTGCGCACCTTCAGCCGCCAGCTGGGGGCGGTGCGCTACACGAACTTCGCCGAGCCCGACGTGCCGTTCGCCGACGTGGGAACGCCCACGTGGGATGGCCTGCCGCTCAACCGCTATCTCTCGTTGCTCGACATGCTCAACCCGATGCACCGACTCTGGTCGGACGGGCGCTGGAACAAGCTGACGGTCGCGCACGGCTGCTACTGGAAGAAGTGCAGCTTCTGCGACGTCTCGCTCGACTACATCTCGCGCTACGACGCGGCGACGGCGACGACGCTGGTGGATCGCATCGAGACGATCGTGAAGGAGACCGGGCAGACCGGCTTTCACTTCGTCGACGAAGCCGCGCCGCCCAAGTCACTCAAGGCGCTCGCCGCAGAGCTCAAGCGCCGGCAGGTGCCGGTGACCTGGTGGGGCAACATTCGCTTCGAGAAGTCGTTCACGAAGGCGCTCTGCAAGGAACTGGCAGAGAGCGGCTGCATCGCCATCTCGGGTGGCCTCGAGGTCGCCTCTGATCGCCTGCTGACGCTGATGAAGAAGGGCGTCTCGGTCGATCAAGTGGCGCGGGTGACGCGCGCGTTCACCGACGCGGGGATCCTGGTGCACGCGTACCTGATGTACGGCTTCCCCACCCAGACCGTGCAGGACACGGTGGATTCGCTGGAATACGTGCGGCAGCTGTTCGCGGCTGGGTGCATTCAGTCGGGCTTCTTCCACCGCTTCGCCTGCACGGTGCACTCGCCGGTGGGGCGCAACCCCGAGGAGTACGGAGTCACGCTCGCTTCGATGCCCAAGGTGTCCTTCGCGAAGAATGACATCGGCTTCATCGACCCGACGGGCGTGGATCACGACGTGCTCGGGGTGGGGCTCAAGAAGGCGATCTACAACTACATGCACGGTATCGGGCTCGATGAAGACGTGCGCAGCTGGTTCGAGTCGAACGTGCCGAAGACCAAGGTGGAAAGGCGCCGCATCGAACGCGCCCTGACCGGGTGACGGAACGCCGCGACCTGAGGCAATGTCTGAGCATCATGTC